>JANLVM010000243.1:0-3549 GCA_031364015.1 Gemmatimonadaceae bacterium | reverse complement strand
CAGAGTCAAACCCCATACCCAACAATAACATCCGCGCCTGCGCGCTGCGCCCGCCACTGAGGCAATACACAACCACAGGCCGGTTCCGATCTAATTGCGTGGCTTGCAGAGGAAGTATGGACAACGGAATGTTGCGGGCACCGGGAACCGCGCCTCGATTAAACTCGTCCGCTGTGCGAACGTCGACAATTTGGGCTTGCGCTTGCTCGACAAGGCTTCTGGCTTGGGTTCCAGTGATAATGGGGGACGACATGGTACTGACTCTGGGTAGAACTACTGGGTTGGGCGAATTTTAACCTAAAACGCAAGTTTCGGAGGCTAAAATTAGAAAGGTCGCAAGCAATGACTTGTTTCGGGTCATGGCGTTCGCCCGGAGCATCTGCGCCGCATTCGATTCAAAGATCCGACGTCGGACAAGACGTTGGTGTTCCTGACCAACAACACCGGCTTGCGCGCCCTGACCATCGCCGCGTCTGCGCGCGAGACCAACAGCCACAGTGCCAGCGCAGCAAGCTGAGGACCCGCGCGCACGTCTAAGACTCAGGTCTCTGCACGCCAGCCGCGGATAATGATGGGATCAAACGAAGTACAGAATCCAGGAAAGCACACATCAGGAATCTCGATTACCTCGCAGATGCAGTCGTTTCCGATGCATGGGGACTCCGCGACGACTTGCGCTGCAGGAACCGACGACCAACCAACCAGTACAACCGCAGATGCAGGCAAGGCACGCATAATCCTTCCCTTCGACTGATTCATGCTGCTCATGGCCACGGCGAGCCTCCGGCTAGAGGGGGCGTACTATCAGTTCCGTTTGAGTCTCTCGTTGAAGGGGGGGGTGTCAAGCCCCTTGCTCAACTTTTCACCTGACCCAGCGCGCCATGCTCGACGGCATAGGCGCGCGCTAAGAGGATACCAGCGCATTTCGGGGACTGGAGACGCCCTTCTGCGCTCTGCGAGGCCCGTCCGCCACCACCACCACCAAAGCCACCCGGTCCGCCAGCGCCAGCCCTTGTGAAGCTGGCGTTCGCAGCAGCGTGTGCGTAGCGTCTGTGCAGCG
Source organism: Gemmatimonadaceae bacterium (assembly GCA_031364015.1). GTDB lineage: Bacteria > Gemmatimonadota > Gemmatimonadetes > Gemmatimonadales > Gemmatimonadaceae > Gemmatimonas. The sequence goes on along the minus strand of JANLVM010000243.1, from coordinate 2,489 downwards.
CCATCAGGCACAACCGACGACACGGACCATCAATCCCCATGCACAAGGAACACGCATGACACGAAAACTCCTTGGGATCGCCGCCGCACTCCTCGCGCTCGGCGTGAACATTTCCCCTGCGTCGGCGCAGTCGGCATCAGTGGAAATCGCGTTCATCGCCAATTCGGGGGACGCCACCATCGCACTTCTGGACGTCGCCACGCGCTCCATCGTCGGCAGGATCGACGTGAATCCGGGCCGCGTGAAGGGCTCGGGCGCAGGGGCACCCAACTATGCTCAGGATACCGACATCTCCCCTGACGGCAGAACGCTGTACGTGTCCCGCGCCCACCTGGGCGATGTCGCCGCGTTCGACATGGCCACCGGCAAACTCCTATGGAGCACCTCGCTCAACACCGGGCGCGCCGACCATATGACGCTCACTCACGACGGACGCAGTCTCTTCGTCTCGGCGATGCTCGACAACCGCGTCTATCGTGTCGCGTCCGCCAATGGCGAGATCACGGGACACGTCGTCACCGGCGCCTACTCGCACGATAACAAGATTTCCAAAGACGGCAGGCTGCTGTACAACACCAGCATCGGCGCCCTCGCGAGCCTCCCCCGCTCTCCCAATGCGCCCCCGCTCACCGATACACCGGGCGCTCAATTCCAGGTGACCGTAGTCGACGTGAACACGCTCGCAACGCGCGAGCGAATCCCTACCGACAACGCCATTCGCCCATGGCACTTCGCGCCCGACGAGAAGGGCCTCTACGCGCAGTTGGCGAACCAGCATGCCGTCGCCTTCTACGATCTGGCCGCACGCCAGTTCACGCGGCGGCTCGAGCTGCCGATAAAGCCGGGCATCACCGTCGCTGACTACGACTTCGAAGCCCCCCATCACGGTCTCGCGCTTACCGATGACGGCAAGACACTGTGCCTGGCGGGACGGGCGTCGGACTATGCCGCGTTGGTCAGTGCCCCGGACCTGAAACTCCTCGCCACCGTTCCTGTGGGCGATGCACCGGGGTGGGCCGAGATCGCCGACAACGGGAACCTCTGCCTCATCACCAACACGCGTAGCGACGATCTTTCAATCATCTCGATCCGAGAGCGGAAAGAGATGCTGCGAATGCCGATCGGCGACGGCCCCAAGCACATCACCATCGCGCGAATTCCGCAGTCGGTGATTGCGGCGCTCAAGGCGCGGTCGTGTTGTGACCCACGATGTTCGTTGCCTGGCGGCTTGTCCAACCGTGTCCGAGCGCGAGGTGGCAGACCTGCGTACGCGCGTCGCCCCAGAACTGCGTCCGCTGGCTGGACTCGGCGCACTGCTGGTAGCTGACACAGCGTTTCTCGCCGACATGGCGGACTCGAGAGCCGAACAATTGGCAGCCTTCGACGCAAAGCTCCTCGAGGTCAGTCGCGGTCTGCGCTACACCAGCCACGGCCACCGCGTTGCTCGAGTCGCCGAGGTTGCGTCCAACGTCTCCAAGGCAACCAAGCGCCGCGTGAAGCCGAAACTCCGGGGCTGACCCAATGGGAAAAAGCCAACCGCGTCACGCCGTTCTGGATACGCACGCGCTCCTGTGGTGGCTTGCGGGTCGCATGCGTTCGCTCGGGCGCTCCGCACGCGCGTTCGTTGAACGTGTTGACGCTGGTGACGCCGTCGCCCATGTGCCGAGCGTGGCCTTGGTCGAGGTGGGCGAGGCGATTCGCCGCAGCGCGTTCACGCTCGGCGAGCCGTTCGAAGTGTTCGTGCAACGGCTCGAGAACACGCCGTCTCGCTATCGCGTGGTGCCGCTCGATACGGCCATAGTCGCACGATCACACGAACTGTTTGCGATTCCTGAACGCGGCGATCGATTGATCGCGGCCACGGCGCAGCATCTTGGACTGCCGCTGATCACGCGCGACCCCGCGATCGCACGGGTGATTCGCGGCGACGTGATCTGGTAGGCTCGCGCGGCGTTCAGGCGAGATCCTTCTCCGCGCGCCGCGCCGCCTGCACGATGGCGCTCTGCGCTCCCGCCGGCAGTCGACTCGCGGCGCGCCATTCTGTGGCGGTGCGTTCAACGGCGGCCACAAACCGACCGTGATTGGCGAACGGTGCGCCCGTCCATATAGCGTCAAGGAACGTCGTGCCGTCGTCGCGTTTGCTGTTGGCAATGCCGGAATCGACGGTGCCGAACACAATGGCTGGCTCGTGCCGCCGCACGTACATGTGATACGCCTGCGTGGTCCCCGTCTGTGGATCAGCGACGAAGAACGGCGCCAGCGTCTGGCCGTTCGCGCTGAAGTGCAGCGGCTTGTCCGCCACCGGCGTCATCGCCGAGCCGAAGTCGCCCGTGAGCTTGAAGTGCTTGTATAGCGAGACGTCGACGAGGCCCGTCTCGAGATTGTTGCCCACGGTCGCGGCTTGCACTGTCAGAAGCGTTGGGCCGTAGAAGATCGATTGGACCGCGGGATTGTCGATCGTGCGCTCGGTGCGGAAACTCATCGGCATT
>JANLVM010000240.1:0-9885 GCA_031364015.1 Gemmatimonadaceae bacterium | reverse complement strand
GAAATGGCCAACCTGTACCTGAACTTCAAGAACGCCGTCACGCAAACGTGGACCGCACTCGGCATCGAGCCAACCAAACTCGCCGACAGTGCCAAGACGGTTGGTGACAGAACCAAGATTGCTGCCGCACGCATCGAGACGTTCTTCGACAAGCTGGTGAAGAGCGAGGCGCAGTTCGTCGAAGTGCCGTATCCCGTCGCGCGCGCACTGCAGCACAAGTACGAGTACTCCGTGAACGACGCGGGACTCGACAAAGTGGTCGAGCGCGCCAAGTCGGTTCGTGCGACGGCCGATTCGCTGAAGGCACAGCAGGGCCTGCCGCCCGGTGTTCCGGCGCCAGGAGTCGCACCCGTGCCCACCAAGCCACCGGTGCCTCCCGCACAGAAACCTTGATTCGCTAGTCGGGTAACCACCCGCATGACTCGCACCGTAACTCGCTTCCTGACCGGCGCCGCGTTGTTTGCGGCGCCGCTGTCACTTTGCCTGCTGGCGACGTCGCTCGCGGCGCAGGACCCGACGAAACCGTTGCCCAAGGACACGGCGAAGGCGACGCCGAAACCGGCTCCTGAGGACACGACCAATTCATTGCCGGTCGATGGCATTGCGGCCGTGGTAGGCGATCAGGTCGTGCTCATCTCCGAGGTCAAGGCCGAGGCGCTGCGCCGCCGCTCGGCGGGCGCGCCGGTCCGTTCGCGAGAAGATCTGATCAAGCTCGAAACCGAGTCGCTACATCAGCTGGTCGAGGCGGAGCTGCTGGTGCAGAAGGCGAAGTCGGAAAAAATCGAGGTCAATGACGCCGAGTTGACGCAATCGGTCGATGATCAGGAAAAGAAGATCAAGGTGCAGTTCAAAACCGAGGTCGAGTTTCGTCAGGCGCTCAAAGAAAGCGGCCTCGGATCGTATGACGAGTGGCGGAAGATGCAGTCCGATCTGCTGCGCAGGGACAACATGCAGCGCGATCTGATTCAGAAGTTCAAGCGCGATGGCAAGATGACCGCCATCAACGTGAGTGAAGCGGAAGTTTCGGAAGCGTACGAATCCAACAAATCGCGCCTGCCACGAAAAGAGGCACGCATCGGGCTCCGGCAGATTGTCATCGCTACGTCGCCCTCCGAGACGTCGAAGAAGCGGACGCGCGCCAAGATCGACTCGTTGCGTGCGGAGTTGGAGAAGCATCCCGAAGACTTCGAGAACATCGCGAAGAAAGAGTCGATGGATCCCGGTTCAAAAGAGCTGGGGGGCGATTTGGGATGGAATCGTCGTGGCAAGATGGTGGCCGAGTTTGATCGCATGATGTTTGCACTCAACCCCGGGGTCATCAGTCCGGTGGTGGAGACGTCATTTGGCTATCACATCATTCGGGTCGATCGAGTGCAGCCGGCAGAAGTGAAGGCCCGACACATCTTGCTGAGTTGGACCCTCGACTCCGCCGACGAGACCCGGTCGAAGCGGTTGGCCGACTCCGTGGCAGGCGCGTGGCGCAGTGGATCGTCCTTCGATTCGTTGAGTGTGCGGTTTCACGACCTCGCCGGTGGCGAGGAGAAGACGATCCCGGAATACCCTCGTGATTCGCTTCCCGAAACGTATCGCAACGCGATCGAGGGCAAGAAGCTCCACGACATTCTCAGTCCGTTTGCCATCCCCAGCGGGCAGCCGGGTATCGACAAGTTTGTCATCGTGCAGATCACGTTTCTCGATGAAGCCGGCGAATACACATTGCCCGAAATGCGCGCGCGTATTCGCTCCCAGCTGTCGGAGGAGGAGCGCAGCATGCGTCGACTGATTGACACGCTCAAGAAGCAGACGTACGTGTCGGTGCGTTACGATCCGGCAAAAGTAGGCGCCGCCATCGTTCCGTGACCCCCACCGGCGTCACGAGGATCGCCATAACCCTCGGCGATCCGCGAGGAATCGGACCCGAGATCGTTCGCAAGGCCCTTGCCGACGCGCGAATTCGCGCGCTCGCCGTGAGTTGGTTGGTGGTGGGTCCGACCGGCACCGAGCAACCAGTCGATGACGCCGTTGGCGCGTGGGAGCCGTCGGTAGACGCGGTGGCCGATGCCGCCCGCGCCGGTGGTCTGGCGGGCCGAGCCGTGATGCGAGCGGCCGACCTGGCGCTCGCTGGGGAAATCGATGGAATGGTGACCGCGCCACTCGACAAAGCGGCACTGTACGCTGGCGGTTACGACTATCCGGGCCACACCGAGATGCTGGGCGCGCGTGCCAACGTAGCGACGACCATGATGCTGGCGTCCGACCGGCTGCGAGTCGTTCTGGCGACGACGCACCTCCCGCTCCGCGATGTGCCGAAGGCGGTGACCCACGAGGCGATCGTTCGCGCTGCCCAGGCGACTCGGCTGGGTTTGCAGCAGGACTTCGGCATCGCCGAGCCCCGCATAGCGCTCTGTGCGCTCAACCCGCACGGGGGCGACGGCGGACGCTTTGGAGACGAGGATGCCCGCCTGCTGGCCCCGGCGGCGCGAGCGGCGGGCATCGCCGGGCCCTATTCGGCGGACACGGTGTTCGTCCGGGCCATGCGCGGCGAGTTCGACGCGGTCATCGCGCCGTATCACGACGTGGGGATGACCGCCATCAAGGTCGCGTCGTTTGGCGAAGCGGTAAACGTGACGCTGGGTCTGCCGTTTGTCCGCACGTCTCCAGACCACGGCACCGCGCTGGATATTGCCGGGCGGGGGGTGGCGTCGGCCGAGAGTATGATTGTTGCCATGCAGTTGGCCAGCGGGCTGGTCGCTCGCCGGTCGTCTACACGCCGGGTTTGACCGGCAACGCCGCCGCTACGGAGAAATCTCCTCAGGATCTGGTTTTGGCTCCTCGTGTTCGGCAGCGTCCCCGCGGCGCTGTTCATACTCCGGTCGGTCGCTGTACCCGTAGCCACCAAACACTTCGCCCCCGCGCATGTAGTCGTGGCCGTACCCTCGCCCAGTGGGGTAGCCATCCGCAGTGCGCTTCTCCTTCTCGTGCATTGGAGTCTCCTTAAGCGGGTGTCCAAAAACGCTACGGCGTATTTCGCGATGAGGCAAGCGCAGCCGAAAAGGGTTTCGCGGGGGGCTGTTGGGCATTGAATATGCGTACTGGAGGTTGCTATCTTTACAGGCTATGCAGATTCGCAACATCGCCATCATCGCGCACGTCGATCACGGAAAGACCACTCTGGTTGACAAGATGCTCCGTCAGGCCGGGGCGTTTCGCGACAATCAGATCGTCGAAGAGCGCGTGATGGATTCCAATCCGCTCGAAAAGGAGCGGGGGATCACGATCCTCGCGAAGAACACGTCGATTCGTTGGCGCGAGACGAAAATCAATATCGTGGACACGCCAGGGCACGCCGACTTCGGTGGCGAAGTGGAACGCATTCTGCGCATGGTGGACGGCGTGCTGCTGGTCGTTGACGCGTTCGATGGTCCGATGCCGCAAACGCGCTTCGTGCTGCGGAAGGCGCTTGAACTCGGATGCACCCCGATCGTGGTGATCAACAAAATCGATCGTCCCGGTGCCGATCCTTTGCGCGTGCACGATGAAGTCTTGTCGCTGTTCATCGAGCTCGAAGCCACCGAAGAACAGCTGAATTGCCCGGTCGTGTACGCCAGTGCCAAGCAGGGCACGTCGACGATGGACCTCGATGTGACGCCGGTCGATTTGATCCCGTTGTATCAGACGATCGTGGATACCGTGCCACCGCCGCCATCGAACGCCGAACTGCCGTTTCAGATGCTGGTGTCCACCATCGAGTATTCCCCCTATCTCGGACGGATGGCCATCGGCCGCATCGAACGCGGCGTCGTGCACCATGGCGACTCGATCACCTTGGTGCCCTTCGAAGATGGCAAGTCCGTGCAGCGCGGCCGCGTGTCCAAACTGTACGGTTACGAAGGACTCGAGCGGATCGAAATCCAGGAAGCGTCCGCGGGCGAGATCGTGCTGCTGGCCGGTTTCGAGGATGTGGATATTGGCAGCACGCTCACGCATCCCGAGGCCCAGGATGCGCTTCCAGGCATCAGCGTCGAAGAGCCCACCATCAGTGTCGACTTTTTGGTGAACAACTCGCCATTCGCCGGCCGTGACGGGAAGTATGTGACATCGCGGCAGTTGCGCGAGCGCCTGTACCGGGAACTCGAGCGCAATGTGGCGCTGAAAGTTGAGGACAGCGATACCACCGATGCCTGGAGTGTATCGGGTCGCGGCGAACTGCATCTGTCCATTCTCATGGAGACGATGCGACGCGAGGGGTTCGAGTTTCAGGTCTCGCGTCCGCGCGTCATCACGCGGGTGGGCGAGGGTGGCGAAAAGCTCGAGCCATTTGAGGAGCTCGCGATTGACGTGCCGGAGGATTACCTCGGAATCGTCATCGAAAAGCTGGGGCCTCGGAAGGCCGAAATGATTGAGATGAAGAACCCCGGGCAAGGGCTGGTGCGCTTGCTGTATCGGGTGCCGGCACGAGGGCTGTTCGGGTTCCGGAGCGAGTTCCTCACCGATACCCGCGGGACGGGGATCATGCATCATCGGTTCCTCGAATACGGTGCGTGGGCTGGGCCGCTGTCGGGTCGATCCCGCGGGGTACTCGTGTCGATGGAGAACGGCACGATCATCGCGTTCGCCCTGTTCAGTCTCCAGGAACGGTCCACGCTGTTTGTGGCTCCCGGAGACGCGGTCTACGAAGGGATGCTCGTGGGCGAGAATTCACGACCGGGCGACATGGACGTGAATCCGACGAAGGAAAAGAAACTCTCGAATATCCGCACCAAGTCGACCGACGAAAACATCACGCTCGAGCCGCCGCGCGAATTGACGCTGGAAACGGCGCTGGAGTACATCGAGGAAGACGAACTCATCGAGATCACCCCGCACAATATTCGCCTGCGCAAGCGGGCCTTGGCGGCCACCGATCGGAAGCGTACGAGTCGGGTGGCCAAGCGGGACCGGGCTTCGGCCTGACCGCTCGCGGAAAATTGCTGTGACGTGCAATAGACAGACAGTTGCGTCTGGGCGCGTCCTCTCCGATACTTGCCTTTGATCGCGTGGCGCCACAATACGGTGTTGCCTCATGCGTCGGCCACCCGGACTCAGACCGGGGGTCATCCATTCACATCGTGCAGGAGAATCGTCCCATGTTGGAGCAGTTCGGGTCGTCGTCCGCAGACGCGCTCGAAGACAAGGTGCCGTCCTCGATCTTCTACTTTGCGGATGACGAGGACGTCGATGATGAAGATCTCGACGATGACGACGACGACGACGATCTCGACGACGATGACGATGTCGATTTCGACGACGACGACGATGACGACGATGACGATGATGACGACGACGACGATCTTGATGACGACGAGGATGAGGACGAATTCGATAGCCTCGACGATCTGGAGCCCGACGTCGATGACACCGACGGCGATCCCGACGCGTGAATCGCGTACGTGCGATGATGGCGTGACGGCGGTCGGCTGTTGACGGTCACGGCAGGCGTGGTTTAATTACGTGGCTCTGGTGGAATGCCGCTGCGGACCGTTGCTACGTCACTTGGCGTCTCCAGTCGGGCCTTTAGCTCAGGAGGTTAGAGCGCACGCCTGATAAGCGTGAGGTCGTAGGTTCAACTCCTACAAGGCCCACTCACACAACGGCGACTCCATCGAATCCTTCGATGCAGTCGCCGTTTGTGTTGCAACGACACCCCAGATTCGCTCATGACCGCACCCGTCGCCTCGTCATTCGGTCCCGACTATCGCGCGTGGCAACGCGGGCGCGTGACCGTGAATGACCGCGACTATCACGTGGCGACCAAGCCCGGACTGTTCGCCCACGGACGCGACGACCCGGCCACCGAAATGTTGGCGCGAGCGATGACGGACGTCGCCGGTGGTGTGGTCATCTCGATGCCGTGTGGGAGCGGTCTCGTGGGCGCCGTCGCGGCGTCCAGTGGTGCGCAGAACGTGTGGATGACCGACCGGAGCGGAATCGCCATCGCGGCGTCACAACGGACGCTCGCGGCGAATGCCGCAGGTGGCGCGGAGGTGCGGATGGGGCACGGCACGTGGTCGCTCCCGTCACACGTGGTGGCCGACGTGGTGGCGATACGCGTGGTGCCGGAGCGTATTCCGATGCTCCTGCTGCTGCATGATGCCCTGCGGGTGTTGCGCCCAGGCGGTCGCTGCTACCTGGCCGGCGGCAATCACGAAGGTGCCAAATCGGCGGCACGCCTCCTTGAGCGTCTGTTCGGAAACGCGAAAACACTCGCCCAGCATCGCAGTCATCGCGTGGTCCTGGCGACGCGTCTGCCGCAGGTGCCAGACGTGCCGTCGGACCTGGTCACGCGCTTCACTGACCCGCACGTGTTTCACGAAACTCCGCTGGTGCTTCGGGGCGAGTCGTTGACGCTGTTCACTCGCCCGGGCGTCTTTTCGTGGGAGCATCTCGATGAAGCCACGAACGTGCTGGCTGGTCTGCTGGACGTCGCACCGGGTGAGCGGGTGTTGGATATCGGCTGCGGCGCCGGTGCATTGGGCGTCGTCGCGGCACGTCAGTCACAAACCGGCGCCGTCCGCCTCGTGGATGTAGACAGTGAGGCCGTGCGCTGCGCCGAACGCACCCTGCAGTCGGCTGGTGTGGTGAATGCGCGCGCGCTTGTCAGCGACGTGGCGTTGGCGGTGCTCAACGAACGCTTCGATGTGGTCGTGGCCAATCCGCCGTTCCACGTGGGCAAAAACGTCGATCTCGACGTGCCGCGCCAATTCATTCGCGACGCCTACGACGTATTGGACATGGGCGGACGGTTACTGCTCGTTGCCAATCGAACGCTTCCCTACGAAGCCATGCTGTCGGCGCAGTTTGGTGCGTATCGAACCGTGTTCGACGGACGCCGCTTTAAAGTGCTCACCGCGGTACGCGTGTAGGCGACATTCAGGCGAAATCAAGGCGCAATGAACAGCAAGTCGCGCTCCGCGGCCGAGAGGAGTCGCCAGCTGCCGACTGGCTCGTCGGCCACCGTCAATCCGCCAATGGAGATGCGTTGCAGTTGCAGCACGTGATTGCCCAGCGCCGCAAACATGCGACGTACCTGATGGTAACGCCCCTCCACAAGTGTCACGCGGACGGTGTGCGCATCGAGCACCTCAAGCGTAGCGGGCGCGAGCGGCTCGGGATCGGACGCTAACTGCACCGTGCCACTGGCGAATCGCGCGCCTTCGTCACCGCGCAAGGGCTCCGCTAACGTCGCCACGTACCGCTTCGGCACGTGCGATCGGGGAGAGGTCAAGCGATGGTTGAGCGCCCCGTCGTCGGTCAGTAACAGCAGTCCCGTGGTATCGACGTCGAGACGGCCAACCGGTGCCATCAGGGGTGTCCTCGCGCGAAATCGCGGCGGGAGCAGTTCGTACACGACCGGGTTGGTGGCGTCCGTGGTGGAGCACACGTACCCCACGGGCTTATGGAGCAACACGACACTGCCTGGTGGCGGGTCAAGCGGTGCGGCGTCTACGCGCACGTCGTCGTGCTCGTAGCGCGCGTCGTCGTGCAGCACCGAACCACGCGCATCGGTGACCCGACCGTGCGTGACGAGTCGGGTCACCTCGCGACGGGTACCGTATCCCAGATTGGCGAGATACTTAACCAGAGGGCTCATGCTGGAGGAGCATAGCACACCGTGGGCCTCGGGGTCACGAACTGGAACGGCAACGACGCTATCAGGGCCAAAGGGCGAAAAGCGATCGGCCAAACGTTAGCAGATCGCCGTTGCATTTTCACCCTGATAGCGTTGTTGCTGTTAACGAGCGACCCCGCGATCGAACTGAACTAGTCGCGCAGACCATAAGTGACAGTGGTGACAACGCGCACCCGCTTAACCACTTGACTCTCCTCGGAAATACCCGCCGCCTGATCGCGCGGCAGGATCTCGAAAAAGCCCTGACTGCCCACGCGAATGCCCGAGAGCGCACTCTTCGAGTCACGGGCAAATTGCTCAGCACCTTCACGCGCCCGTGCGGTGGCTTCGGCGATCATGGGCGGCTTGATGTCATTCAGTTTCGTGAACACGAACGTCGGGCCACCCGAGCCGTACTCCTGACCGGATGACAACACGACGCCGTTGCGCACCAATTCCGGTACGCGTTGGCTGGCCGCCTGCACCACATCGACGCGCGTGGAACGCACCACCAGTGTCTGGCGAATGATGTAGCGACTGCTGTTCTGATCACCGCCCGAGGCGCGCTGGTCCTGCACCGAAAACTCCTGCAGCGTGATCTCCGTCCCCGACGAATCGACACCGGTCTCACGCAGAAACGTGCGGACTTGGCTCACGCTGCGTTCCAGGCCGCTGTTGGCACGCGCGAGATCGTCGTCGGTCGCGACGAGTCGTAGCGGCCAGATCGCCAGATCGGCTTTGGCCTCGCGTTCAGAAACGCCTCGGACCGTCACCGTGCGATCACCGGTGCGCATGCGGGCCACACCGGCACCGGCCAAATAGCCGCCGGCGGCGATGCCGATGGCGAGCACGAGCGCGCCTGCCAGCCCCGCGCGCGACGACCACGTCGATTCGGTCATGTCCAGACCTCTCCGCCCGGCGTCATGGTTGCAAACCGGTGAGAGCGGTCTTTCCCTTGCTGTCCTTCTTCAAATGCTGATCGTACCACGCCAGGATGCGCTGATGAAAGTCGGTGTAGTCATCAAGCGAAGACATGGGAAGGCCGTGACCGCCCTTCGCGTACGTTACCCACGTCACGTCCTTGCCCAGGCGACGGAGCGCGTAATACATCTCCCGCGTGTTGACCGCCGGAACGTTGGCATCGAGTTCTCCAGTCATCAGCAGCAATGGGGTGGTGATGCGATCGGCGAACATCACGGCCGACTGTGCGATGTACTTCTGCGGCTGTTGCCACAGCGTGGCACCAAGTCGGTCCTGACTCTTCTCTGCGGCGTGGGTGTTTCGCACGCCCAACCGGGGTGAGTCGGTGTAGAAACTGATGACGTCAACCTTTCCACTGATGTTCACTGCCGCCTTGAACCGCGCGGTCTGCGTGATAAGCAAATTGGTCGCATAGCCACCGTAACTGGTCCCATGGACACCAAGACGCGTGGAGTCGGCGATGCCCATCTCGATCAACTTGTTCGCCGCCGCCGTCACGCCCTTGATCCACGCCTCGCCAGGATAGCCGATGTCGAATCGAACGGACGGCTTCACCACGACATACCCGTTTGCGTTCAGCAGATTGGCAACACCGTCCCAGCTGTCGGCAAAAAAATCCTCGTAAATAATGAACACCGTGGGGTAGGCGCGTCCTGCCACATAGTCCCGCGGATAGTGCACGACGCCGAATTCACGTGTGCCATCGGCATCGAGATACGTGAGGAGCGTTGTCTTGCCAAGTCCTTTTGCGGCCAACTGCGGATTGACGTCGGTGAGACGCCGCGGCGTAGTGAATGGCGCTGTGAGGGCCCACAGATCGGAGGGACGATTGCCGTCACCGCCGGCAAACACGATGGTGGAACCGTCTGCTGACATCCGGAACTCGCCGTAGAGTCGCCCATCAGTCCACAGGGTATCGAGACGCTGACGCGCGCGATCGAAGCGCAGGAGACCGCGCTGCCATGCGGTGCGCGACTGCATGCTGAGGAACAGCTGCTGACCGTCTCCGCTGCTGCCCACATAGCTCACCCGCGGTGACGTGGGGATGGAATCGCTGCTGTGGCTCAGCAGCGTGCGCGTAGCGCCGGTGGCGTCAATCAGCCAGACGCCGACGGTGTTGGTGGCCACGAGCGCCGAGCCATCTGGCACCCAGTTCACCGGCGTGAAGCGTTCCTGTGTGCGTCGCTGGCGCGCGGTGGCGGACGTATCGCTGCGTGGCGTGGTGTCGCCGGCCAACCGACGACGTGCCGTATCGC
>JANLVM010000208.1:0-2227 GCA_031364015.1 Gemmatimonadaceae bacterium | reverse complement strand
CGCGCGCAAATCGCTCGGTGCTCACGCCTTCCAGCAGTTCAGCGGCAATGACCTTGATGACCACCTGCCGGTCGAGCGCCACTTCGTTCGCCACGAATACGCGCGACATGCCACCGCCACCGAGTTCACGCTCGAGCGTGTAGGTGGCGCCAAGCGCGGCTTGCAGCTGTTCGCGGAGGTCGCTCATTTCTCGATGCTCGCCATGATCGCGTCGGCACGGGGATCGCGGCGGAGCGCGGCGTAACGTGCCGAATGATTGTACATGGTGAGCCACGCGTCCGGTTGGTTCACCGCACGCTCAATCATCGCCAGCGCTGCCGCGTGGTCGCCCAGCTGTTCCATCGTCGCGGCCAGCACGCCCATGGCCGGCATCTCGCCGCCACTCTTGACGCGCAACTGTTCCATGGCGCGGCGCGCATCCGCGGTGCGACCGGCGCGAGCGAACACGTACGCGAGAATGCCTTCGGTCTGATTCGGGCTATTCTTCGGCAGCTGCTCAAGGTTGCGTTGCAACGCGATGATGGCTTCGTTGTGGCGACCGAGATGACTGAGTGCCTCGCCACGCACATCCCACGCTAATGCGTACGTCGAGTCCATGGCCAGGATGGCCCGCGACGCCGAGTCTGCCGCCGTAAACCGCCGTTCCACCAATAGCAACTGGGCGCCCCACGTCCGCGCAATCAGCGAGGCGGGTTCCGCCGCTTGCGCTCGCGCAACGCGATCGCGGGCCTCGTCAAGGCGGTTCATGTGCATCAGCGAGAGCGCGTGCCATCCCCAAAGCACTGCGACCGTGCTGTCGAGATCTTGCGCCCGTCGGTAATTGCGATCGGCTTCCTGATTGTCGAAGATGCTGCTCTGTGCCGAGGCAATAGCGGCCCAGGCTTCGGCCACGGTGGAGTCGATGGCAATCGCCTTGCGCGCCGCCGCGATGGCCCGTGGCGACGTGGTGCGTCCCGTGCCTTGTTCGTAAAACGGGATCGAGGATATCGCCAGCGCCAACGCGCCCTGCGCACGCGCAAACTGTGGGTCGCGCGCCACCGCGCGCTCAAACAGTGCGATCGACTGTCGCACCGTCTGCGCCGTGCGACGCCCAAACAACACCTGCCCCTGCAGATACAATGCGTAGGCCTCAGGGTCCGCGGTCTCCACGCGCGTCGCCTGCGCCGCACGTACGCCCCCGAGAGCGCCCAGCAGCTTGGTCGCGACGGCCCGCGCAATCTCGTCCTGCAACGCAAAAACATTCGTGAGCGGACGATCGTACTTCTCCGTCCAGGTCACCGCGCCATCCGTTGCTGACACGAGCGACACATTCACGCGCACCTGTCCCGCGGCGCGCTGCACACTGCCGGTGAGCAACGACCCCACACCCAGTTCGCGCGCGATGGCGCTTTCATCCATGCCACGCGCCTGCAGCGCACCGGCGCTCGAACGCCCGATCACGCGCACACCGGTCTTGGACAGCGCCCGCGTCATTTCTTCGGCCAGCCCGATGCCGAAAAAATCGTCTGCCTTGTCGCCGCTCAGGTTGGCCAACGGTAACACGGCAATCGAGCGATTCGCCGCCGGAGACGCCGCGTTGCTCGCCGGAGTCGTCGATGCACCCGTCGATGACGCCGAGCCGAAGGTCCCGCGCTTCACCATAACCGCGATGATGGCGGCAATCACCAGCACGCCGCCAGCCAGAAGCATCGCGTTCCGTCGTCCGCTCGTCGGCACGGTTGTGCCACTGCGCGCACTCGCCCCGGTCACACTACCCGGCGTCGAAACACTCTCCAGCGACTGCAGCACTTCTTCCGCGTTCGCTGGACGATGCGTGGCATCCTTGGCCAGGCACCGCTGCACAAGATCGTTGAGCGACGGCGACACGTCGGCGTTTCGCTGCGTCAGCGAGGCCGGCGTTTCCGCGAGATGCGCGGCAATCATCTGCGCGCTGTTGGCCTTGCCAGCGAAGGGATGCGCACCGGCCAGCAGTTCGTACGCGACCACGCCCCACGCGTAGATATCCGCCCGCTGATCGACGTCTGCGCCCACGGCTTGTTCGGGCGCCATATATGCCGGTGTGCCAATCGAGCCGCCGGCTTGCGTGAGCGACGTACTAGCGGCGGCACTCGCATGGCTGTCGAGCGTGCGCGAAGCGCTCAGCGCTTTCGCGATGCCAAAGTCCGTAACCACCGCCGTGCCGCCGGACAACAGAATATTCTCCGGCTTGATATCGCGATGCACCACG
>JANLVM010000204.1:0-2177 GCA_031364015.1 Gemmatimonadaceae bacterium | reverse complement strand
GAGGTCCTCATCAGCGTAGGCATGAACTGCGGCAACCCCAGCGGCGCACGAAAGGGGGTGTCCGCAATACGTCAGGCCCGTATATAGCATCTCGTGCTCGAGCCGTCGTGCCACGTTAGCTGAAAGCACCACGGCGCCTAGCGGGAGATGCGCGCCGGTGAGTCCTTTGGCCAGCGTCATCATGTCGGGTCGGCCGGCCTCGCCATCGCGTTGCCACGCAAACCAGTCGCCGCACCGACCAAAGCCGCTCATTACTTCGTCGGCAATGAGCAAGGTGCCATGCGTCCGTGTGATCGCGCGCAGCGCGGGCCAATACGAATCGGGAGCGACGATGCCGTTGGTGCCTGCATCGGGCTCCATGAGCACTGCCGCCACATCCGACGCGCCCGCCTGTTCGATCAGCTCGCCAAGGTGCGCGGCCGCGCGACGACCGCACTCCTGGGGTTCGGTCGTGCCAAAGGGACAGCGATACGCGTACGGTGGCAGTGCATGCATCACGTTGAGCAGCGCGGGATCGACCTGCGCGTGCGTTCGCGTGTCGCCCGACAACGCCATCGTGGCGTAGCTCGCCCCATGATACGATCGGTCGCGGGTAATGACGATGCCGCGCGGGCGCGCGGTGACCTGCCTGGCGAACTTCACTGCGTGTTCGTTGGCGTCGGCGCCGCCCAGTGTGAAGAATACTCGCCCTTTATCGAACCCACTCTTTTCCAGCAGCAGTTCAGCCAACTCCGCGCGTGGTTCGGCACCCCAGGCGTTGGCGATGTAGCAAAGACGATCGGCCTGCGCGCGAATCGCCGCGACGACCCTGGGATGCTGATGTCCGAGGTTGCAGCATTCGGATTGACTACTGAAATCGAGCAGCGAGCGCCCGTCGCTGGTGTGGAAGTGCGCGCCCGCTCCGCCCACCACGGTGGGCGCATCCCACTGGGATTGGACGGTCCAACTGTGCAGGACCGTTTCGCGCTCGGGGCGGTGGGCGGGCATGCGGAGAATATACGAGACGGCGTGCCAACGCGAACGTCGGCGCGCATTGCGCACCGTGAAAACGACTCCTACTATCTACGAATATGACCGCACCGACCTCGCCACCGACGCTTCAGCGTGGACTCGGTCTGTTGGAGGCCACGACGCTCATCGTCGGCGGGACGATCGGAGTCAGCATCTTCCTGGTACCTGCCGGTGTGGCCCGCGAAGTCGGATCGCCGGGGTTGGCGCTCTTTACGTGGGTCTTTACGGGCTGCATGGCACTGTTCGGCGCCCTCTCGTTCGCCGAGCTCGCGGCGGCGATGCCAGAAACCGGGGGGACGTACGTTTTCCTCAAACGCTCGTATCCCGGTACGCCGTTCGCGTTTTTATTTGCCTGGATGATGTTGTTCGCTCAAGGGACCGGGAACATCGCCGTGGTCGCGTCAATGGCGTCGTTGTATGTGGGGCATTTTGCTGGCGACGCGATTCCCGCCAGCTCCCTTGCGCAGCGCCTGGTAGCGGTAGGGATCATCGCTCTCCTGACTGCGGTGAACGCCGTCGGACTGCGCACGAGCGGGCGTGTTCAGAACGCGCTGACATTTTTCAAGGTGTTCATGCTGGCTGCAATCGTAATCGCGTGTTTATTGTCTCCGGCAGGCGACATCACGCGCTTCGGTCCAATGCTTCCCGAAGAACGCGGTGTGACCGCCATTGGTGGGTCGGTTGCGAACGCCATGATCCTCTCGATATTCGCGTACTCTGGCTTTTACTTTGTCACGCACGTTGCGGGTGAGGTACGAGACCCCGGTCGCACGCTGCCGCAGGCAATTGCCATCGCCATGGCCGTGGTACTCATCACATACTTTCTGCTGAACCTCGCGTTCGTGTATGTCTTGCCGTTCAGTGAACTGCAGGCATCACCGCGTGTCGCCGCCGATGCGATGGCGCGGGCGGTGGGACCACGGGCGGCGAACATCACGGCGCTGGTCGTGATACTGTCGGCATTGGGAACGCTCAACGCGCAACTGCTCAACTATCCGCGCATTACGTATGCGTTGGCCAGCGACGGTCTCTTTTTTCGCGCGATCAGTCGCGTGCACGCAGGACGCCTCGTCCCGACCGGCGCCATTGTGCTGGTTGGCGCCTGGGCATCGATACTCGCGCTGGCGGGGTCGTACACGCAAATCCTTGGCTGGGCGGCGTTCGTG
>JANLVM010000178.1:0-6028 GCA_031364015.1 Gemmatimonadaceae bacterium | reverse complement strand
CCAGTACACCCACCGAGTAAATGTCGGCGCGATGATCGATGTGCGGGTCGGCAGCGGCCTGCTCGGGCGCCATGTACGCCGGCGTGCCCAACGAGAAACCCAGACTGGTGAGATCATGCTGCGCCGTCGCGTCGCTCATCGCTTTCGCCACACCGAAGTCCACGATCAGCGCGTGACGCTCGGCGATCATCACGTTGTCGGGCTTGATGTCGCGGTGCACCACGCCATGGCGGTGCGCGTGCGCCAGACCATCGACGATATCACGCAGCAGGCGCAGTGCCTCCGACGGTGCGAGCGCGCCCTGTTTCACCAGCAGGCCGCGCAGGGAGTCGCCCTCGACGTACGGCATGACGTAGAACAGCAGCCCATCCGCGTCGCCCGAATCGAGCAGCGGCAGAATGTGCGGTGACTGCAACTGCGCGGCAATATTTATCTCGCGCAGAAAGCGCGCGCCGCCCACTGCTTGCGCGAGATCGGGACGCAGTACCTTGATCGCCACGGTGCGTCCGTGCTTGATATCGCGGGCGAGATGCACGGTGGCCATGCCACCGTGGCCGAGCTCGCGCTCGATGACATAGCGGCCCGCGAGGGCGGCGGCAAGGTGGGTGGCGACGTCGGTCATGACACGAAAGTACGCGCGCGACGGCGCGGGGCAAGCGTCAGTTCACTATCATGTTCCTATCTCCCAACCTTCCCCTCGACACGACTTCGCGATGCCGACGATCATGAGGTACGCTGACGCGATGACCATGGCGTATCATCGAGGGCTGGGCGTTGCTTCCGCTTGATCCAGACGCCGCCCAGCGGGTCACCGTGGTGATCATCGCGCGGAATGAAGCCCGCAACTTGCCGTGGGTGTTCGAACGCCTTGCTGGGTTTACTGGCGAACGCGTGCTCATCGATGGCCACTCCACCGACGGGACCCAAGCGCTCGCGATATCGGCCGGCTGGCGTGTGGTGACGGATGACGGCACCGGCAAGGGCGACGCCGTGCGCCGCGGCGCCGCAGAAGCGCAGGGAGACATCATTGTGTACATCGATGCCGACGGCTCGCACGATCCGCACGATATTCCCGCGCTCGTCGCACCGATATTGCGCGAGGAGGCCGATCTCGTGCTGGGGTCGCGAATGCGTGGCGGCAGCGATGAATTGTATGCGTCCGCGCGCGAACTCGTGCGGATGTTGGGCAGTGCAATTATCACGGTCAGTATCAACTATCGTTTCGGATATCGCCTCAGTGATTACCAGAACGGATTTCGCGCCATTCGTCGGGACGTGATGCGGCAACTGGGCACCCGCGAGCGTTCCTTCACGATTGAACAAGAGATGGCGATCAAGGCCATTCGTCTGGGTTATCGGGTGACGGAGGTTCCCACCCATGAGTATCGCCGTCGATCGGGCGAGTCTCAAATTCGGGTCCGCCGCGTGTGGTGGCGCTTCGTCTGGTGCCTGATTCGCAATCTGGCATGAGTAGCCGACTTCGTATCTCGCTGGGCATTGCCGTCAGTGCGCTGCTGCTCGTGGTGGCGGTCATGATGCCCACGGCATGGTATGATGCGCTGCCTCGGCGAAGCGGTTTGCCACCGTTCATTGTTCGCGGAACGACCCTGCTTCGTGTGATACTTGGGGTGCAAGCGCTGATCGTGGCGGTGGTTGTTCTGCGAGGTTGGCGCTGGATTCCGATTCCCGCCAATGCGCGCGCGTTCGATTTTTCGCTGCGCGCCGAGCCGAACGATCTCACGGTGTCGCACGCGCGCGTCGGCGTGTGCCTGATCACTGTCCTCGCGCTGGCACTTCGCGTGTATCACATCGACTCCGATTTATGGCTCGATGAACTGTTCACGCTCACGGAATACGCGCGTCGACCGCTGGCAGAAATCATCGGCAGCTATCGGACCTCCAACAATCACCTCCTGATTTCGTTGCTCATGAAGGCATCGATTGCTGCCTTTGGCGAGCACGAATGGACCGTGCGTTTGGCCGTCGTGGCGCTCGGGACGGCGAGTATCCCGGCAGTCTATCAGGTCGCACGATTGGTCATGTCGCGGCGATCGAGTATGGGGGCAGCGCTGCTGCTCGCGGTATCGTATCATCATGTGTTCTTTTCGCAGAATGCACGAGGCTATGTAGTCTACGTGCTCTTCGCCCTGATTGGCACGCGAGCACTGCTCGATGCATTGCGTGACGACCGAGCGGCACAATGGGTGCGGTATGGCGCCGCCACCGTACTTGGCTTCCTGGCGCTGCTGAACACGATGTTCGTGGTCGCGGCTCAGCTCGTCGTCGTCGCGATTGTGGTGCTGCGACTGCACCGACGACGCGTGCCGGTGGGTCCGCTCGTCCGGCGCGCGACAGGGGCGTTCGCGGTGATCGGGTTTCTCTGTATCGAGGCGTACGCCGTCGCCCTTCCAGAGGTGTATGCGGTCATCACCACCGACTACACGACGCAAGGCACCGGCTTCTCGCCGACCTCCAGCGAGCTGCTGTTCGATCTGATTCGTGGCGTCACCGATGGCTTTGGCATGCAGGTGTGGATTGCCGCGGTGCCGTTTCTCGTGTTGGCAGCCGGTGGCCTCTTCGTGCTGTGGCGCCGACAATGGGCGGTGACCGCGCTGCTGCTCCTGCCCGGAGTGCTGACAGCGGCCCTTCTGGCCTCACTGGGAATGACCTTCACCCCTCGCTACTTTCTGCTCTGGCTGCCACTGGCGGCACTGACTGCGGTGCTCACTATCGATGCGACCACGCAGCGACTGCGCACCTGGTCGCCACGACGTCGGCAGTCGCTGGCGTCCACCATCGTCGCAGCGCTCGCCGTCG
Organism: Gemmatimonadaceae bacterium; assembly: GCA_031364015.1. Classification (GTDB taxonomy): domain Bacteria; phylum Gemmatimonadota; class Gemmatimonadetes; order Gemmatimonadales; family Gemmatimonadaceae; genus Gemmatimonas. The sequence goes on along the minus strand of JANLVM010000178.1, from coordinate 3,211 downwards.
TCTCGGCGCTGTCGCTTCGTCGCTACTACGTCGTTCCGAAGCAGCCATACGTCGCCACCCTGCGCTATGTCGAGCGCGTTCGGCGTCCCGACCATCTCGTGGTGGCAATTCATCACGCGCGAACGGGTATCCAGTACTACGGCGCGCGCAGAAATGTCGCGCTCGCCAACAACTACGCGTTCGTTGAAACGGAAAGCGGGCTCGACTCCGCGCTCGCACTCCGCGCGGGTCGTCGCGTGTTGTTGATTACTACACTCGAGCGCGTCTTGGCGCACAACCTGCCCCGGTTGAAGACCCGCGTGACAGACGGATGGCAACGTGACACGACGTTCGCCGCGACGATTGGCGGCGGGCAGCTCTCGGTATGGTCTGAAAAGCTTACACGCGTGCGGTAAGATCCGCGTCGGCGGTCAGGTATTTCGCGCGAGCACGTTGTACAACCGTCCAGCCAACCAGCCAAGCACGCCGCCAATTACGAAGGCGTACCCGAACCCCAGCACAGCGCCGACGGCAGTGACCGAGTAGCCCGGCAGATACACGGACAGCAGTCCCAAATGGGCCCCGACGTTGCTGCCGCCACGCAACACCAACACAATCGTGCCGCCGCCAAGCACCACGCCGCACACGAGACCGGTGGCGACCGCCCACGCGCGTTCGCGCAATCGCAACAGCGCGCGACGCGTTTCAATCGCCAACTGCTCATCGCTGGGGGTCTGCATACGCGAGTAGGGAGATGTCATACCACGGGCTCCTCAGAATTGGTCCAGCACATCGTGCGACGCCTGGATATCGGACCGTACGCGCGCCTTCAGCAGCCAGAACGCCATCACCATGTTGCGCGCGGCACACAAAATCCACCCGATGATGAAACCAGTGACGAAGGCCCAGAGCGCGCCAAGGACCCCTCCTGCCAGCGACCGAGAATATCCCGGGAAGAACTGTCGGAGGAGTTCGAGCGGGAAACGCTGAGCTGGGTCCATCGCCATGGATAGCATCGTCACGACGGAGAGAGCCACCGCCGCGACAATGCCAATCGACAAGCCAAGCGCTCTCGCGTCGAGAGGCGTGAAGGCCCGCAGCAGACGCTGCTCGAGCTGTCGTTCGGTCGGCCCTATCGCAGGAGGCATCGGAACCTGCCGGTCAATAGTGTCATCGTGAACCCGGACTATGAAGGTCCGCTGTCGGACGGAGTGGCGACAAGGGCACAGGCGCAGCGTGCCACGCGTGCGTGAGTACTGCCCACGCACCGCCTGCGGCGCTGACCACGTAGAACAGGAGGCGCAGTGGGATCGTGATCAGCGCGAACGACCATCCGCGCCGTCGGGCAAACCACGCGAACAACCGCGCATTCCCCATAATGATCATGAGGGCACATCCGCCAGCCAGCCAGCCCCACGCCGACTGTTGCCAGAAAAGCGCCGAGGCGAGGCTGGCCACGCCCACCCCCGCCAGTGCGGTCAGAAGTCGTTCGTTCGACGCCAAATTGAGCGGCCCGTCACGCGTGACATCTTTCCGCCACAGTAACAGATGCATCCACGGAATGGCCCGTTCGCGAAAATCGGTTCGCAGCATGGTCGTGAGTGTCCAGCGCTTGAGGTGCGTGCCGACGAGGGTCGGGTCGAGCACGATGCGCTCGCCGTGCGCACGCAGGCGATAGCCCAACTCGATATCTTCGATCTGCGGTCGTGGATATCGCTCGGCGTCGAACCCTCCGACCGCGAGAAATGCGTCTCGTCGAACCGCACCACAGCCGGCCCAGAACGTTTGCGCGTCCCCGGCGTGCTGCATATGCACATAGCGGTGCAGCAAATTGCGGTACTGTGAGACGATACCGGGGTCTGCCGGATTGTCGTCGTACGCACCGAATATCGCGGCCAGCGCAGGATCTTCCGTGAAACGCGCCGCGAATCCGGTCAGCGTCGTCGATGCCACGACGACATCGGCGTCGATAAACACCAATACGCGACCACGCGCGGCTTGCGCGCCAAGGTTCCGCGCGCGCGCCGGACCGCGCGGTCCATTCATGACGCTGAGCACCGCGTCGGCACCCCGCTCGGCAACGCGCGGCGTGTCGTCAGTGCTGCCGTCGTCGACCACCAGCAGTTCCCAGATGGCGCGCGGCAGATCACTGCGTGCGAGACCCGACAGGCACGCCTGCAGCATGGCCGCGCACTGATACGCCGGCACGATCACCGAGAGCAGTGGTGCGGCTACGGCCGGTAGTTCCGCGTGTGTCGGCATGGGTCGGCTCACGAGGTGGTCGCCGCGTCGTCGGCCGCCGTTGCGGGCGGCAGCACGCGGACCTCCTCGTGATACTCAAAGTCGGTATTCACGGCCCACACATCATGGCGCTGCTCACCAAGCATGTTGTCGACAGTGAGCATGGCGGTGTACATCGAATGGTCCTGATTGTTGTACTTGTGCATGCCGTTCCGGCCAATGGTATGCAGGTTGGGCACCCGATCAATAAACCCGCGAACCCGATCGAGATGATCGCGGTACGGCGCGTCGTAAATCGGATACGCCTTGGGCATGCGTACCACCGTGGCGTCAACGACGGCGCTCGCCGACGCGAGTCCCAGTTCCGCTAACTCGCGCGCCGCGAGGGCGATGAGCTCCGCATCGGTCGACGTCCACAGGCCATCACCTTCGAAGCAAAAGTACTCCATCCCCAGACACGTTCGACCCGGGTCTGGGACCATGGCCGCGCTCCAATTATTGAAATTCTGGACGCGTCCGACCCGCACACCCGGCGTATGCACATAGATCCAATTGTCCGGAAACAATCTGTCACCTTTGAGAATGAGCGCCACGACCAGAAAATCCCGGTAGCGCAGCCCTTCCGCCGCCTGCTGAGCTGAGGCCGGTGCCGAGTCACCGAGCGCACGCACCAGACTCCGCACATCGGTGCTCGACACAACATGCTCCGCATCGATGCGTACGCGTCCCGCAGGCCCTTCAGCGATCACGGCGGTCGCTCGTCCGTTGGTGAGCTCCACCTGCTGTACGTGATGCTGCATGAGCACTCGGCCACCGTTCGCAAGAAACCGATCGCGACACGCCTCCCACATCTGGCCTGGGCCCAGCCGCGGGTACTTGAAGGTGTTGATCAGCGACTTGATTCCGGGATCCCGTCGGTTGAGCGCGGTGGCATTCAGCAACGCCCGCGCCAGCGACAAGCCTTGAATACGCTGCGCGGCCCATTCCGCGC
>JANLVM010000166.1:0-3403 GCA_031364015.1 Gemmatimonadaceae bacterium | reverse complement strand
GCCGTGATGCTCGCGCCGGTGCCGTACTAGCGCGCGGGAAAGGGCCATGGCTGCGTTTGAGGTACGGCGGGCAATGCCGCCCAAACCTTGGAGCGCTCAATCGGGCGGTGCTGATCGCTGCCGAGCACGTGGTGATTCCGTTCATGAAAATGCCCCCCGCGTAAGGGAAACTCTACCGGCGTGAGCACAGACTCCTGACGGCCCTCCCCCCGCCTGCCCACATATTCCGACCGCGGGCCCGATACCCGCAGTTTCGGGCCACGGTTGTCCGATCTCGAAGTATGACGACGGCAGTCTGACGCAGAGTCCAGAACGGGAGGGCGGGTGACAAGCGGCATCGGCAAGGTACCGCACAAGGCATCCGCCGCGACGCCGCGCGACTGGACGGCATCGCCTGCTTTGCAGCTGGTCTTGGGCGTTCCACTGCCAGCGAAGCTTGTGGGTGCGAACCTGCTGGTCGTGATCGTCGCAGCGGTCGTGGCCTTCAATATCCGTAGCCCCGACGCGGACTGGTCGGTGTTGCTCGTCGCCGCGGTGGCGCTCGCAGCCGCGCTTGCCATCAATGTCCTCCTTGTGATGTTTGCCATCAAGCCACTCCGCGAACTGGAGCGTACGGCTTGGCGCGTTTGGGCCGGCAATCTCGAGTCACGAGTCCCACCGTCGAGGATTGCGGACGCCGGACTGCGACGCGTCAGTAGCACATTGAACTACCTGCTTGGAGCGCTCGCCGAGGATCGAGCACGAGCTCGCTCCTTGGCCTCGGCGGTGGTGAAGGCGGGCGATAGGGAGCGAGCCCGGATCGGGCATGAGTTGCATGACTCCATCGCGCAGTCCGTCGCGGCGCTTCGGTATCAGCTGGTGGCAATCGAGCAGGAGGTGGGCGAACCGCAAATCGTGGAGCGCCTGCGCACACTTCGCGCCGACGCCGGGGAACTGCTGGAGGAGATCAAGCTGCTCTCTCTCAGCACCCACCCCCGCATTCTCGACGACCTCGGGCTGGTGCCTGCACTGCGGCACTTTTCCCGCGCACTCAACGTACCGCTGGCGATTTCCGTCTCCGTTACGGGGGATGTGGAGCGCGAGCTCGGCGCGATTCCCCGCCATGTCGCTGCGGCATTGTACGGAATCGCCCGGGAGGCCATCGCCAATGCCATTCAGCACGCATCGGCCGACCGGATCGATATCACGATCAAATTGGCGGACGGAGGCATGGCAATGCAGATTGATGACGATGGCACCGGGTTCGACTTGGTTGCGGTCGAGGCCAGCCAGCCGACCGCAGGACTCTTCGCGATGCGCGAGCGTACGGCGCTAGCCGACGGAACGTTTGAAATCGTGAGCGCGTCCCGCCAGGGAACGTCCGTGCGCGTCCGTCTTCCCGCCGGTAGTTCAATGCCTGCCATGTCATTGACCGGGGTCGCGATGTAGCCCCACATGGAGCGAAGACATGTCCGGACACCGAATTCGAGTTGTGCTCGCTGTCGACCACGCCGTCGTTCGGACCGGTCTTCGCGGTGTAGGGCTCATGGACCTCTCCATGCCGGGCACCGGCGGGCACCATGCCGCTGTCTGCCGCACGGTCAGTTAAAGTGGCATTGCGGGCCGCCGGGCTTGTCGCGCTGGTGGTATTCGCGATGGCCCTGTCCGACGCGCTACGCGTCGGCGGAGCGCTGCCATGGACACGGGTCGTCGCGCTCGCGAGCGTGGTCGGCGCGATCGCCTTCTCGATCCGTCGGCATCGTGACGCCGTACGAGTGCTGGAGTTCCAGCATGAACGTGACGTACAGGCTCGGGAAGCAGCAGCCAAGTTCGCCGGCATCATGGCCATTGCCGCCGACGCCATCGTCGTCATCGATTCGTCGCATCGCATCATGCACTTCAATCATGGAGCCGAATCGATCTTCGGGTACTCGGCTGCCGAGGCGGAAGGCCAGCCCCTGTCGCGTCTGCTTCCGGACCGGTTCCGGGAAGTGCACGGACATCATGTAGCGGAATTCGATCAGAGTCCTGATACGGCGCGCCGCATGGGCCACCGCCGCGCCGTCTCGGGCCTGCGCAAAGACGGAACAGAGTTTCCGGCGGAAGCAGCCATTTCCAAACTGGACCTGCCGGGATTACGACGGATCTATACCGTAGTGCTCCGCGACATCACGGACCGCAAGCGCATTGAGGATGCTGACCGTTTCCTGTCCAATACTTCGACAGGACTTACCAGGACGCTCGATCCAGTCGCCGTAGCCGAGGCGATTCGCAGTGCGGCCGTGCCGACGCTCGCCGATGCCTGCTTTGTCGACCTGCTGGCCGACTCGGGAGCGGTGGTGCGCACGGCGCATGCGGCGGATGCACGAACACTGAGCACACTTCGTACCTTGGCTGAAGAGCATCCTGTCAATCGGAACGGAGACTCTCCGTTTGCGAAGGCGCTCCGGGGCGAGCACCCGGACATCGTCACTGGCATCGACGAGGCGTGGTTGGATTCGTACGGAGGAACGCAGGACGCGCGGGACCTCTGGAGCGCACTTGACCTGACTGCCATGCTCACGGTGCCGCTCGTCGTTGGCGATCGCGTCGTCGGCGGACTTACGCTGCTCGATCGTGGTAAACGCGCGGACCGCTTCGATTCCGACATGCGACGGGTGATCGAGGAATTCGCCCGGAGCGCGGCCATGGCGCTCGACAATGCACGACTCTATACGACGGCCCGGCGGGCCACTAATGCCCGCGATGAAGTGCTGTCAGTCGTGTCGCACGACCTTCGAAATCCGATCGGTGCGATCGCCATGTGTGCACGCATGCTACGAGATTCGCCCCCGGCCAGTGAAGACGAGCGGCAGCGGATGCTGCAGGCAATCACCGACGCGACGGCGTGGATGCAACGACTTATTCGCGACCTGCTCGATGTGACATCGATCGACGCGGGCCACCTTTCGCTCGATCGTCAACCGTCATCCTTGTCATCCCTTGTCATGACGGCCGCGGGCATGCTCAGCAGTGCCGTCGAGGAGCGCGCGATCGATTTGCAGATCGCCGTAGCGGACAGCTTACCAACGTTGATGGTGGACGACCGCCGGATCGTGCAGGTGATCGCCAATCTGCTCGGAAACGCCATCAAGTTCAGCGAACAGGGAAGCCGCGTCACCATCAGCGCGGCGCTGACTGCAGACGGAGTGGTCACCACGGTCAAGGATGCGGGCATTGGCATCGAGCCCGACGTACAAGCCCGCATATTCAATCGCTTCTGGCAGGTGAAACCGACGCCCGGCAGGGGGAATGGCCTTGGCCTGGCAATCGCGCACGCTATTGTCCACGCGCACGGCGGACGTATCTGGGTTGAAAGTGATCCAGGCCGAGGGAGTACCTTCGCCTTCTCCTTGCCGTACGCGGAAGCAAATAATTAGTACAG
>JANLVM010000162.1:0-1799 GCA_031364015.1 Gemmatimonadaceae bacterium | reverse complement strand
CAGATCTTCGTCATGACGCTCGGCTACTCGCGCCGGTGTTTTGCGGTCGCGTTTCCGCGACAGCGTTTGCGGGATTGGTTGGCCGGACACGAACTGGCGTTTCACCACTTTGGCGGCGTGACCGATACCATTGTGGTCGACAATGCGCGGGCGATGGTGCTGCAGCATACGCGCGAGGCCATCACGTGGCATCCGACCTACGCCGACTTCGCGGGCTACTATGGATTTCGTCCATGGGCATGTGCCCCGTACCGGCCGCAAACGAAAGGGAAAGTGGAATCGGGCGTCAAGTATGTCGCACGGAATGCGCTCGCGGGCAAACACTTTCATTCGTGGGAGCACCTGAACGCGTGGCTCACCGAATGGTGTCTGACGGTCGCCGATCACCGCGTGCATGGCACGACCCACGAAGTACCGATCGCCCGCTTTGCGACCGAGGCGCTCACGGCCCTGGATGGTCGGCCGCCGTATGCCTGGGCCCATGTGCGTGAACGGCTCGTCGCGAATGATGCGCTGGTGAGCATTGATGGCTCGCGGTACAGTGTGCCTGCGCAACTGATCGGCACGACGGTCACCGTCCGCGAACGCGCGAGCGACTTCACGATTCATGCCGGCGAGGTGGAGGTCGCGCGGCATGCACGACACGCGCGGCATCACGTGATCATGAATCCCGACCACTACGCGGGCCTGCTGCGCGTCGACCGCACGCCGCTGGCCCTGCAGCCGCCGCAACATGATCCCCGCTACGCCGACCGCGGCGTCGTGACGACGCGGGATCTCTTGGTGTATGAGCAGTATGCGGAGATCGGCGCATGAGTCGCGACGCCACGTCCCCGAGCGCGGAGTACGACGCCCTCCAAGGGCAGTGTCAGCACTTACGGCTCTCCCGCATGGCGCAGATCTTGCCCGCGCATTTGGAACAGGCCGCCCAGCAGGAGCAGAGCTACAGTGCGTTTTTGCACTCGCTGCTGGCGGAAGAAGTCGCATCCAAACACGAGAAGCATCAATTGATGCGCGTGCAGATGGCGCGCTTTCCGTTTCACAAAACCTTGGACGGGTTTGATTGGAAAGCGCAGCCGTCCATCGATCCGAAAGTGATCAAAGAACTGGCCACGATGCGCTTTGTCGCCAACGGGGCGAACGCGCTGCTTCTCGGCCCGCCCGGGGTCGGGAAGACCCATCTCAGCGTGGCCCTTGGCTTGGAAGCGTGCCGCTTGGGACTCCGGGTCACGTTTACCACGGCGGCGGCCCTCATCACGACGCTCGGCAAGGCGCTCTATGAAAACCGCCTCGAAGAGCGCTTGAAGATTCTCACGCAACCGAAGCTGCTGATCATCGACGAGATCGGCTACATCCCGATTGATCGCCAAGGGGCGAATCTCTTCTTTCAACTCGTCAGTCGCCGGTATGAGCGCGGCGCGATCCTGCTCACCAGCAATCAGAGTCTGAGCGCGTGGGGCGAGGTCTTTGGCGACACCGTGATCGCCAGTGCGATCCTGGATCGGCTCCTCCACCACGCCACCACCATCAACATCAAAGGCGATTCGTATCGGCTCCGGGAAAAGCGCAAAGCCGGACTGATCCGATCCACGGTCACGCCCGCTGAGGAAGCGTGACCTTCACCGGTGGGGAATTTGAGACGATCGCTCCCTGGGGAATTTCACGCGATCATTGACACGAAAGACGCGCCGAAGAGCGTCCAACAACGCGTTCGTGTCACCAGGAGGCACTAGCAGACCCGTTTCCTCATTCGTTACGACCTCAGCAGCGCCGGAACCCGAGCACGCGATTACCGGGAG
>JANLVM010000161.1:0-2242 GCA_031364015.1 Gemmatimonadaceae bacterium | reverse complement strand
GCCGGAAGTCGGTATGGACGGGCAACTGGCGCTCAAGCGCGGCTCGGTGCTGCTGATCGGGGCGGGCGGGCTCGGTTCGCCCCTTGCGATGTACCTTGCGGCGGCTGGTGTGGGTCGCATCGGCATCGTGGACTTCGACGTGGTCGAGTTCTCCAACCTGCAACGGCAGGTGATCCACGGCACGGCCGATGTGGGCCGCAGCAAATTGGAATCCGCCGCGGAGTCCATCGCGGCCATCAACCCCCATGTGGTTGTTGAGCGCCACGACGCGTACCTGTCGAGCGCGAACGCCATGGAGATCGTCACGGGCTACGACGTGGTGGTGGACGGCACCGACAACTTCCCGACCCGGTATCTCGTGAACGACGTGTGCGTGCTGCTGGGCAAACCGAACGTGTACGGCTCGATCTTCCGCTTCGACGGCCAGGCGTCGGTGTTCTGGCCGACCGCCCCCGACGGCAGTGTCGAAGGCGGAGCACCTTGCTACCGGTGCCTCTACCCCGAGCCGCCCCCGCCCGGGCTGGTGCCAAGTTGTGCCGAGGGTGGCGTCCTGGGCATCCTGCCCGGGATCATCGGGCTGATTCAGGCCACGGAGGCCGTGAAACTGTTGCTGGGCAAGGGCGAGCCGCTCGTGGGTCGCTTGATGCTCTACGACGCGCTGAACATGACGTTCCGCGAACTCAAGATCCGCCGCGACCCCACGTGCCCCGTGTGCGGCGACGCCCCGACGATCACCGGGCTCATCGACTACCAGGCGTTCTGCGGGGTGTCCACCCAGGCCTTCGACGCTGAGATCGACGCTCCCGCGCTGGCCGCCCTGCTCGAGGGCGACACGCCGCCCGTGCTGGTGGACGTGCGCGAGCCCCACGAGGCCGCCATCAACCGAATCGAAGGCTCGGTGCTGATCCCCCTGCGAGACCTGCCTGTGCGGGTGCAGGAGTTGGACCCGTCCCGGCCGGTGGTGGTCCACTGTCTCATGGGCGCCCGCAGCGCCGAGGCGTGCCAGTTCCTGCGAGGTGCCGGCTTCGGGGATGTTCGGAACCTGCGAGGCGGCATCCGAGCCTGGGTGGAGCAGGTGGACCCGTCGATGGCCAACTACTAACGCCAACGTGGAGAGGGGGCAGGGGTGGCACGGCTCGGTAGACTTCACTCGTGATCGCCCTGCTGATCGCTCTTTGCGGCGTCCCCACTCAGGGCGCTGCTTTTCGATGCCTTGCGACCCTTTGGCCCCACGGCATCTGCTCATTCGTGATCGACCAGGACGGCCGGATCGACGAGTGGAAGGATCTCGATGGGCTCAAGGGGATCACGGAAGATTGCGAGCCCCACGCAATGCCAGCCGGGCCTGGTGTCCTGGTTGGCGAGGGCAAACTGTGGTGGATCACGATCTTGGGGTTGTTCCTGGAAAGAGGGGAGGAAGCTGCCTGGAAGGTCACGTTTGCGGTCCCCTATTGGACGAACTGATCTGCAGCGGACTGCTCGGACTTGACAGCTCGGTGCACTTCAACGACCAGCTGTTTGGCTTGCGCCGGTCCGGCAAGGGCTTTGAGGTCGTGTCCGTGCGGTGAGATGGCCCGACCGCCGTCGAGAAGGCGACCTTCCTGGCTCCTTTGAACCATGGGACACTGCCTATCGTATACTCTCATAGGATGAACGGAAACCTCACGATCGTCTATTCGCAGGACGAGACGGGCATGTACACGGCCTCGATTCCCGAAGTTCCGGGCGCGGTCTCGTGCGGGTCGACGATCGAGGAGGCCCGGGAAATGGTGCTCGACGCGCTTGCGGAGCTTATGGCATTTCGTTCCGCGGAAAGCGAGTCTCAGCCCTCCGTCGTTCGAGAGACGATCGCCTTCAATATCGCTACTTCTGCGTAGGCCGGTCGATTTCAAGGTCCTTGCAGATCTGGCGGATCGTCCCTGGCGGGATCTCGGCGTGGCGCGGAACTGCCGCTGACTTGCCGCTTGATTCGTTTTGCCAGATGGAGTGCCGTCCACCTTCGCGCCCGAGTCGGCAGCCGTGGAGACGCAAGTGCTTCTCAAAGTCGCGTCGCTTCATCAGCCTCCCGCGATGGCGCCGACGACGAGCAGAGGCTCGCCGCCTGTGGCGATCGCCTCTGGGAGCGGCGTGTCGGGCGGGTCGTTGGACACGTCCTCGCTGCACGCGAAGAACCGGAGGAACGGGCGGCGTTTGAGCGTGCCGTGGTCCCGGATCGTGCCGCACAGCGTGGGGTAGGCCGCCT
>JANLVM010000148.1:0-31657 GCA_031364015.1 Gemmatimonadaceae bacterium | reverse complement strand
GATCGTCAGCGCGTTCTGCTAGGTGTCACCGGCGGGATCGCGTCGTACAAATCGGCGTGGCTGGCCCGGTTGCTCACGCAGGCAGGCGCCGAGGTCGACGTCGTCCTGACGCGCTCCGCTGGCGAATTTATAGGCGAGGTGACGTTCGAAGCGTTAAACGGTCGACCGGTGCATTCAGCCTTGATCGCGGCGGGTCATGCGCTCGACCATATCACACTCGCGCGTGCGGCGAATGTGGTGGTGGTGGCACCCGCAACAGCGGACTTTCTGGCCAGAGCGGTTGGCGGACACGCTGACGACTTGCTGTCCGCGTGCCTACTCGCGACGAGCGCGCCCGTGTTGCTGGTGCCGGCGATGAACGACCACATGTGGATGCACCCGCAAGTGCAGCGCAACGTCGTTGCCGCCCGTGCGCTTGGGCTTCAGTTGCTGGAGCCGGAGACCGGTGCGTTGGCGGTGGGAGAGGGACACGGTCCGGGACGGATGCCGGAACCGGAAACGATTTTCGCGCACATCGGGCGCTTGCTGGAGAGCGACTCGTCATTGCGCGGTCGGCGAGTCGTCGTGACGGCCGGGCCTACACGCGAACCCGTCGATCCGGTGCGATTCCTCTCGAACCGTTCCAGTGGACGCATGGGCGTCGAGATCGCCGCCGCCGCATGGCGTCGCGGTGCGAACGTAACACTCATCGCTGGACCGCTCGACCTTCCGCCACCGGTCGGCCCGCATTTTGTGGCCGTCGAAACGACGCACGACATGCACGCCGCCGTCGCCGACGCGCTGCCAATGGCCGATGTGCTCGTCATGGCGGCGGCGCCTGCGGACTTCGCCGCCATGAATCCGTCGCACCAGAAGATCAAGAAAGCGCACGCGCCCGCCGCCATCGCGCTCACCCCCACGCGGGATATCCTGCTCAGCACGCGCGACCTTCGACCGGCGCACTGTGTCATCGTCGGGTTTGCCCTCGAGACGGAGAATGCGGTCGTTGAAGGCCGTCGCAAGCGTCACGACAAGGCGCTCGACTTTGTCGTCATCAACAGTGCCAACGAACCTGGTGCGGGCTTTGGCGTCGACACCAATCGCGTAACCATTGTGGGGCCGGACGATCGCGACGACGTGCTGCCGTTGCAGAGCAAGCGCGATGTCGCCGACGCGATTCTCGATCGCGTTGAGGCGGTGCTTCGTGGACGCTAGAGATCGGCTCCGCCTGTACCTGGAGCAGCGAAGAGAACTTGGGGAATCCGAATTGGTGTTGGACGGCCTGGCCGTCGACGACGTGATGGCGATGTTGGGCGCGCGCGCCACCGCAAAACCCCCGCGTGGTACGCGCAGTCCTGTGTCCGCGATGACGCCGCCATCGGTCGCGGTGCCGCCGTCCCCGACGCCGACCGGCCCACCGGACGATCAGGCGGTCGCACCGCCGACATTGCCAGCGGTGCGATTCGACGACAACGCCACTGGCGACTGGCGTCACGCGTTGCGCACTGACGATGCAGCCAGCGCCCACCCGCGCGATGCGGTGTCCGCAGGCGCTGAACCGACTACGCCAGCACAACGGCGTGCGATATTTCCCGCGTGGCTCACGGCGCTGGGGCTTCCCATGGGAATGGCGGCAGGCGGCGACATCGCAGCGCCGAATCGGGCGGTTGATACGCTGCCGCTGCCGCTGTCTGCGGCGTCGACGCTCGAGGCCGTTGCCGAACTCGTGCGCGGGTGTACGCGCTGCCCGTTGCATGCCAGTGCGCACAATTCCGTGTCGGGTGAAGGCGATCCGCGGGCTGAACTCGTGTGCATTGGTGAAGCACCGGGTGCCAACGAAGACGAACAAGGACGACCCTTCGTGGGCGACGCGGGGCAACTGCTGACGAAAATCCTCGCCGCCATCCAACTGACGCGCGAAGCCGTGTTCATCTGCAATGTGCTGAAGCATCGTCCGCCCGCCAATCGCGACCCGATGCCCGACGAAGTCGCGGCCTGCCAACCGTATCTCAGACGGCAGTTGGAGATCGTCAAACCACGCGTGATTCTCGCGCTGGGACGATTCGCCGCGCAAACACTCCTGGAAACGACCATCCCGCTGGGCAAACTGCGGGGACAGGTCCATCAGTATCGTGGCATTCCCGTAGTCGTGACCTACCATCCCGCCGCGCTCTTGCGCAACGAATCGTGGAAGCGACCCGCGTGGGAAGACGTAAAGCTCGCCCGGACTATTCTCGACGCGTCGCGTGCGGCCTCTGGCAGCGCCGACCCTCGCCACAACGACATCGCCCGTGACTAGTCTCGCCATTCAAGCCGCCTCCGAGGTTTCTGTCGTGCGCAATCCGTACAAGGAGCGTCTTGCGCCGTGGTCGCAAGAGGCGGAGCAAGCCGTGCTCGGCGCGATGCTGCTGGATGCCGATGCGGTGATGCGTGCCATCGAGCACGTCGATGACACGATGTTCTATCAAGAGGGCCATCGGCGGCTGTTCCGCGCGATGTACGCGATTACCGAACGCGGCGGTGTTATCGATCCTCTCACGCTGGCCGACGAACTCGAACGTCGCGGCGAACTGGTGCACGCGGGCGGTCGCGAATACCTGGCGTTCCTGCTCGACGCGGTGCCAACGGTCGCGAATGTGGAGTATCACGCGCGCATCGTGAAGGAAAAGGCGCTCCTGCGTCGCCTCATTGAGGTTTCGACGGAGATCGTCGGTGAGGCATTCGAGGGGCGGACGACGGCGTCCGATCTACTCGATTCGGCGGAGTCGCGCATCTTCTCGTTGGGGCAGTCCAAAGAGCGCACGGGTTTCTCGCGCATCAAGGAACTGCTTTGGCCGGCCATGGAAAAGCTCGAGCTACTGGCCCAGCGGGAGTCAGCGATTACCGGTGTCCCGAGCGGCTTCCACGATCTCGACCACCTGACGTCCGGATTCCAGCCGTCCGATCTCGTCATCGTGGCGGCGCGCCCGTCCATGGGGAAGACGGCGTTCACGCTCAACATCGCGCAGCACGCAGCAATAACGGCGAAGGTCGGCGTGGCCTTCTTCTCGCTGGAGATGAGCAAGGAGTCGCTGGTGCAGCGTATGCTGGCCAGTGAGGCGCTCATCGATGCACAGGCACTGCGGAAAGGTGGTAGGGCACTCGATGAATCGATGCCCCGTTTGGCACAAGCCGCAGGTATCCTGAGTCATGCCCCAATATTTATCGATGACACGCCGGGCATCGGCCTGCTCGAGATGCGTGCCAAGGCCCGACGTCTCAAGGCCGAACACGACATTGGTCTCGTCATGGTCGACTATCTCCAGCTGATGAGCGGTCCCTCCAACTCCGAGAACCGCCAGCAGGAAGTGTCGCAGATATCGCGCGGTCTCAAGAGTCTGGCGAAAGAACTGGGCGTGCCGGTGATTGCGCTTTCGCAGCTCTCTCGTGCCCCGGAACAGCGTACCGGTGAGGACAAGGGCCGTCCGCAGCTGTCTGATCTGCGTGAGTCGGGTGCCATTGAGCAGGACGCCGACGTGATCATGTTCATCTTCCGCCAGGAAGTGTACGCCGAGCGCGATGAGACGGGCCGACTGAAAGATCCGACGCTCGAAGGAAAAGCCGAGCTGATCGTCGGGAAACAGCGGAACGGACCCATTGGGAGTGCGCGACTGTTCTTTCACAAGCAGTACACGCGTTTCGACAACTTCTCGAGCCGACAGTCACCCACCGACGTCAGTACGGGTCCGAAGCTGGTGAAGAGTACCGACGAGTATTCGCCGTTCTGATGGCCAAGGCGCGCACCGTTTATCGCTGCACCGAGTGCGGCGCCGAGTTCCCGAAATGGGCGGGGCGGTGCGAAGGCTGCGCGGCGTGGAACACACTCACTGAGGAACCAATCGCCGCCGTAGTGACCAGCCGACGCACCGCAGCGCGCGCCGCTGGTGGCATCGCGGTCGCCACCGTTCAACTACGCGCCGTGACGGGCGCGGAGACCCATCGGTGGCGCACTGGGCTCAATGAGTTCGATTTCGTCTTGGGCGGTGGCATTGTTCCCGGCAGCATGGTGTTAGTGGGCGGCGAACCCGGTATCGGAAAGAGCACGTTGCTGCTCCAGGTGGCGGCTCGCCTTGAGGCCGGCATGCATGCGACGCTCTACGTATCTGGCGAAGAGTCGGCCCTGCAAGTGAAGCTGCGCGCCGATCGCCTGACCGAGGCCGCTGGCACGGTGGCACTGCTCACCGAGACGTCGCTGGAAACGATTCTGGCCACGGCATCGCAGCCGCGCGATGACGGACAACGCTTCGATGCGCTCGTCATCGACTCCATCCAAACCGTGCACACGGAGTTGTTGGAAGGTGCGCCAGGCAATGTCGGTCAGGTGCGCGAGTGCGCGGCACGACTGATGCGATTTGCCAAGCAAACCGGGACCACGGTGTTCGTGATTGGTCATGTGACCAAAGGCGGAGGCATCGCTGGGCCGAAAACGTTGGAGCATATCGTTGACACGGTGCTGTACTTTGAAGGCGACGGCACACTCGATCATCGCGTGTTGCGTGCCACCAAGAATCGCTTCGGCTCGGTCGACGAAATCGGAGTGTTCCGCATGCTGCCCACGGGGTTGGTCCCAGTGGAGAATCCGTCGGCGCTGTTCATGGGCGACCGCACCGATGTGGCCAGTGGCAGCGCGGTGTGCGCGCTGATGGAAGGTACGCGACCGGTCCTCGTCGAGGTGCAGGCACTGGCGGTTCGCGCCGGCTACGGCACGCCGCAGCGAGTTGCCAGTGGTATCGATTCGCGACGCCTGGCACTCTTGTTGGCGGTCCTCGACAAACGCGGCGGGTTTTCGTGTGCGCAACTGGACGTGTTCTGCAACGTGGTTGGTGGAATGCGGGTCCAGGAACCGGCGGTCGATCTGGCAGTCGTGGCCGCCCTGGCGTCGAGCGTGGTCGACCGCCCATTGCCAGCCCGTGCTGTATTCCTTGGCGAACTGGGACTCGGTGGTGAAGTGCGCCCGGTTTCCCAAGCCGAGCGGAGACTGTCGGAAGCATCCAAGCTGGGCATGACGCAAGCATTTCTCTCGGATCGCGCCGTGCCGCGTCGCGTGCCCAAAGGCATGGAAGTCATTGGTGTGCGTACGTTGCGCGATGTGCTCCAGCGTACGGTCGGCGCGGCCGCCCCGTGAGTCGGCGCACGTCCCGATGAACTCTCCAGACGACGTTCGGCGTCCGCGACGTGACATCGCGCCACCCGTTCCGACACGAGCGCGCGACGAGCGGGAAACCGCCGACGTCGCACCCGCAACAGCGCGTGACGTAGGGGTCGTGATTGTTGCCGGCGGATCGGGCGCGCGCACGGGCGGCGAAGAACTCAAACAGTTTCGATGGGTGGCAGGCAAACCCGCGTTGCTGCACAGTGTGCAGGCGTTCATGGCTCGCCCGGATGTGGCCATCGTCGTCGTCGTCTTACCCAAAGCCTATGCGGCCGATCCTCCGCCGTGGCTGTTTCAGTGTGATGTCGATCGCCTGCTGGTGAGCACTGGGGGAGTCGAGCGTCACCAGAGTGTGGTGAACGGTCTTGAGGATCTCCCGGAGACCGTGGCGATTGCGGTCGTGCACGACGCGGCCCGACCGCTGGTTACCGACGATACGATTGAGCGCGTGATCGCCGAGGCGCGGAAGGGTCATGGGGCGATCGCGGCGCTGCCGGTCGTTGACACACTCAAGGAAGTTGATGCCGACGGTCGCATCGTGCGCACCATTGATCGCACACACTTGTGGCGCGCACAGACCCCGCAGGCCTTTCCGCGCGAGATGCTCGAGCGCGCGCATATTGAAGCGCAGCGGGCGCACGTTGGATCGACCGATGACGCCGCGCTCGTGGAGCGACTTGGGCTGCCGGTCGTCGTCGTGCAGGGCAGCGAGCGCGCCTTCAAGATCACTACCGAGGCCGACTTTGCGCGGGCCGACGCGATGAGTAAGCTCATCGAATGAGTATCCAGTCACTCACCATCCCGTTCTGGTCGCCCGCCGAAATCGAGAGCGCCGTGAGCGGCGCAATCGAGCACCTCACGAATCGCGGCGTGTTAGCCTATCCCACCGAAACGGTTTACGGATTTGGGACGGCCGTCGACCATGAATCGGTGGAGTCGCTGGTGCGGCTGAAGGGTCGACCACCCGGCAAGCCGTTTCTCATGCTCATCGGCGATGCGGCGCAGGTCGCGCGCCTCGATCTCCACCTCCCCACGTACGCGGCACATCTCGCGGCCCGATTTTGGCCTGGTCCGCTCACTCTCGTATTGCAAGGCGGCGAGGGGCGTGTACCGGCTCGACTTCGGGGGCCAGAGGGCGGCGTGGCCGTGCGGTGGACGCCACATCCCGGACTGCAACGTTTACTGACGGCGTACGGCGAGCCGATCACCAGCACCAGCGCAAACCGTCCCGGGGTTCCGCCCGCGATGACCGCTGGGGAGATTGTCGAGCAGTGGTCGGCGGTGATTCATGCTGGCGCCTTGCATGTTCTCGATGGCGGTCGACTGTCGCCGTCGTCTCCGTCCACCGTCGTCGATTGCACCGGCCGTCACGGACGCGTCATACGGCCGGGCGTGCTGTCCGCGAGCACACTACGTGAGTCCGTGCCCGATCTCATCGGCGATACCTGAGCCCATGCGCCTCCTGTTTGTCTGCACGGGCAACACCTGCCGCAGTCCGCTGGCCGAGGGCATCGCGCGCTGCGTGATCGCACAGCGCGCGATGCGCGACATCGAGGTGTCGAGCGCTGGCACGAGTGCCTGGCCAGACGCGCCGGCGTCGGACGGTGCGCTATTGGTCGCGATGGAGCGCGGAATCGATCTTGGCGAGCATCGCGCCCGGCAGCTATCACCGGAGATGGTAGAGGCCAGCGAACTCATCATCGCGATGGGTCCACACCATCTCGAGCGCGCCGAGGTACTGGGTGGCGCGGGTCGCACGTGGTTGTTGACCGGCTTCGCCGACCCGACGCGTGCCCGTCCCATCAGCGATCCGTTCGGCGGTGATCTCGACGTGTATCGCGCGACCCTCGAGGAGCTGGAGCACGAAGTCCGCGCCGTGCTCGATCGCATCGCGACCGATCGCGCCCGACATTCTGCCTGAAAACGCATGAGCGCCCACGCGTGAGCGCCCACGCGCCTCCGTCGCGATTGGTATTGCTCGGGCATCCGGTGGCG
Organism: Gemmatimonadaceae bacterium; assembly: GCA_031364015.1. Lineage (GTDB taxonomy): Bacteria > Gemmatimonadota > Gemmatimonadetes > Gemmatimonadales > Gemmatimonadaceae > Gemmatimonas. The sequence goes on along the minus strand of JANLVM010000148.1, from coordinate 24,492 downwards.
CACTCGCGCTCGGCGGTGTTCCAGAATGCGGCGCTCGAGTACGCGGGGTTTCCGCAGCGATACGAATCGCTGGATGTCCTGCCGAGCGAGCTCGATCGCACCCTCGAGGCGTTACGTGCCGAAGGCGCCGGGGGAAACGTCACGATTCCCTACAAAGAGTCTGTGGCCGCCCGAGCGCGCTGCACCACTTTGGCTGCACGCGTCGGTGCCGTCAACACGTTCTGGCATGAGCTGGGAGTATTGTGTGGTGAGAACACCGACGTGGCTGGCATCTCGGCGTCGATCGTCGCGTTGTGTCCTGGCGGTCTTGGCGAGACACGGTGCGCGGTGATGGGAGCAGGCGGCTCCGCCGCCGCCGTACTGGTCGCGCTGCATCAGCTCGGTTGTCGCGACGTCGTGGTCGCGGCTCGAACACCCGAGCGCGCGCGACGATTGTCGGCGCGAGTGCAGGTTCCCGTGCGCATCGTGGCGACTGCCGACGAGGCCGTTGATCAAGCGCGGCTCGTGATTAACGCCACGCCCATTGGTATGCTGGATGACGCGATGCCGGTCTCTCCCATCGCGCTGCACACGCATGCCGTCGTCATCGATCTTGTGTACCGCCCCGATGCGACCGCTTGGGTTCGCAGTTGCCGCAGCAGCGGTCACGCGGCCGAGGATGGGTCACGCATCTTGCTGGAACAGGGTGCCGCCGCCTTTGAATGCTGGTTTGGCGGATCGGCTCCACGCCACGTAATGTGGCAGGCCCTTGGCCTTTCGGCGGGCGCCGGCGAGTGAGTCACGTTTCGACCGCCACGTCACCGACCTTTTGGAGGCAGCTGACCGATGGCCTGGCGTCGGTCCTGTTGCCCCCCGCGTGCGCCGTCTGTCGAGCAGCACTTGGCCCGTCGTGCGACGGCATCGTCTGCACACCGTGTCTCACACGCATCGTCGGCCTCGGCGATCCGCGGTGCACGCGCTGTGGCCACCCGCGCCTTAGCGCGTCGGAGCCACTGCCAGCGGGCGGCGCAACCACTGGCGCACCAGACGCATTGCCACCATGCCGTTGGTGCGCGCGACTGCCCGCGTACGTGCGTGCCGCGCGTTCGGTCTGCCGCATGGATAGCGGCACGGGCGCCGCATTGGTCCACGCGCTCAAGTACGACGGGTGGAGCGGCGTTGCCGGCGCGATGGCCCGACGAATGGCCCGGGTCGATTTCCCGCAGGACGTGGTACAGGAGCGCACCGCACTCGTCCCGCTCCCGCTCTCGACCACACGCCAACGAGAGCGTGGGTACAATCAGGCCGAGCGCCTCGCGACCGCGTTGGCGGTGCATTGGCGATTGCCGGTCTGGAGCGACGTGGTGCATCGCACGCGTGATACGAGATCGCAGGTGCGGTTGACACCGTCTGAGAGGACTGGCAACGTGTTGCATGCGTTCGCAGCCAACCGATTCGCCGCGACGCGGCTCCGTGGTGCGCATCTCGTCTTGGTCGACGATGTGATCACCACGGCGGCGTCGCTCAACGCGGCGGCACAGGCGCTGACGACAGGCGGTGCACGCATTATCAGCTACATCACGTTCGGGCGGGCGCCGGATACGGGCGACCGCGCCGCCACCGATTTGGACCCCTACCAGGACTAATACGAATGGCTATTCGCGTGGGTATCAACGGCTTCGGTCGCATCGGTCGCCAGGTGCTTCGTGCCGCCAGGCAGCAGGGCGTCGCCGATATCGACTTTGTCGCCGTGAACGACTTGACGGACACCAAGACGCTCGCGCATCTGTTCAAGTACGATTCGGTGCACGGGCAGTTTGCGGGTGAGGTCACGGCGGATACCGACGGCATCACGGTGGATGGCGATCGCATCCGCATTCTCGCCGAGCGCGACCCCGCCAAGTTGCCGTGGAAAGAACTCGGCGTGGACATTGTGTTGGAGTCGACCGGTCGATTCACCGAGCGGTCGGATGCCGCCAAGCACATTGCCGGTGGCGCAAAGAAAGTCATTATTTCCGCGCCCGCGACGAACGAAGACCTCACGATCGTCATGGGCGTGAATAGCGACAAGTACGACTCGGCGACCCATCACGTCATCTCGAATGCCTCGTGCACCACGAACTGCCTGGTGCCAATGGTCAAAGTCATTCGCGACAATTTCGGGTTCGTGCATGGATCGATGGTCACGATACACAGCTACACCAACGACCAATCCATTCTCGATCTGCCGCATAAGGATTTGCGTCGGGCACGTGCGGCGGCGCTGTCCATGATCCCGACCACCACCGGCGCGGCGAAGGCGACGGCACTGGTGATCCCGGAAGTCAAGGGCTTGATCGACGGGATCGCGGTGCGCGTGCCGACGCCCGACGTGTCGCTGACCGACCTCACCTGCGTGGTCGAACGCGCGGTGACAAAGGCCGAGGTGAACGCGGCGTTCAAGGCCGCGTCGGAGCAAGCGCTGGTCGGCATCCTCGGTTACAGCGAGGTGCCGCTGGTCTCCATCGACTACGTCGGCAATCCGTTCTCCTGCACGCTCGACGCCCTGAGCACCATTGTCATCAATGGGACGTTGGTGAAAATCTCAGGCTGGTACGACAACGAGTGGGGATATTCCTCGCGTTGTGTCGATTTGCTGCGTTTTGTGGGTGCGCGACTCTAGGTGCACGGCGCCGTGCCTTCCTGCCTGGCCGATCAATTGCTGTCGAGCCCCGATACGTCTGTGCCGGGGCGCGCGCACAACCGACCATGACCACTCGAACTATCCACGACCTTTCGCCGGCCGACGTGACCGGAAAGCGTGCGCTCGTGCGCGTGGACTTCAACGTGCCGCTCGACGAGCAAGGTCGCGTCGCCGATGACACGCGCATTGCGGCCGCGTTGCCGACCATCAAGGCGTTGCTTGACGCAAACGCGAGAGTCGTGCTGCTCGCGCACTTCGGGCGACCGAAAGGCGCACCAGACGCGGCGTACTCCCTCGCCCCGGTGGCCACTCGATTGCGCGAGTTGCTGGGGCGTCCGGTGGCGTTTCTGACCGAGACGGTTGGAGAGCGTGCCGTCGCAGCCACGCGTGCTCTCGCTGTTGGCGAGACGCTGTTGCTGGAGAATACCAGATTTTTGCCCGGCGAAGAGCAGAACGACGACGCGCTCTCGCGCGAGCTGGCTCGACTGGGTGATTTGTATGTCAATGACGCATTCGGTGCGGCGCATCGCGCACATGCCAGCACGGCGGGCGTGGCACGGTACTGTCGTCCTGCGGTCGCCGGTCTGCTTATGGAAAAGGAGCTGGCCTATCTGGGAGGCGCGCTGGCACATCCCGAACGCCCGTTCGTGGCAATTCTCGGCGGTTCGAAGATCTCCGGAAAGATCGATGTCGTCGAAGCGCTGCTGCCGAAAGTCGATCGTCTGCTCATTGGCGGTGCGATGGCGTGCACATTTTTCCGCGCCATGGGCCTTGAGACCGGCACGTCGTTGGTAGAACCCGACCGACTCGATATGGCGGCTGATTTGCTGTCGCGGGCTGGATCCAAACTGGTGTTGCCAACCGATGCCATGGTCGCCCCCACGAGGGATGACGTCGACGCCGCGCACGTGGTGGCGCGTGATGCCATCAGCTCACACGAGGCGATGTTTGACATCGGGCCGGACAGCATGCGTTCCTATGCGGAGCTCATCACTGCGGCCCGCACGGTGCTCTGGAACGGTCCAATGGGCGTCTTCGAGTCGCCACCGTTCGATGCTGGAACGCGGGCCGTCGCGCTGGCGATGGCTGCGGCCACGGAAAAGGGCGCCACCACCATCATCGGTGGCGGCGATTCAGCCGCCGCAGTCGCCGAAGCCGGACTGGACTCACGCATGTCGCATATTTCCACCGGCGGCGGCGCGTCCCTCGAGTTTCTCGAGGGCAAGGACCTTCCAGGCGTGTCGGCGCTCGACACGCGTTAACGCCGCATGCAGCCTCATGGAGCCTCACCGCTACTCGACACTTGACCCGAACCATCATGCATCGTAAGCCGGTGTTCGCCGCGAACTGGAAGCTCAATCACACGCCGACCGACGCGCGATCGTTCATGCAGCGTTTTCTCGCGCTCACGCCGCGACAACAAGATCGCACGATCGTCATCTGCCCGTCGGCCATTGCGCTCACGACCGTGACCGACTCGCTCCGTGACCGTCCGGACATTTGGGTCGGCGTACAGAACGTGCACAGCGAGTCGCAGGGCGCGTACACCGGCGAAAATTCCGTGTTGATGGCTCGCGACGCCGGTGCCCGCGTGGTGCTGGTGGGACATTCGGAGCGACGGCATGTATTTGGCGAAACCGACGCGATGATGACCATGAAGTGTGCCTTGGTCGTGCAGGCGCGACTCATTCCCATGCTCTGTGTCGGCGAAACGCTTTCCGAGCGTGAGTCGGGAGCCACGGCGTCTGTTGTCGAGCGTCAACTCGAGGCCGGTATGGCGGAGCTCGACGATGCGCAGGTGGGCGCGATGATGCTCGCGTACGAACCCGTGTGGGCCATCGGCACCGGCAAAACCGCGACCCCCGAAGATGCCAGCGATATTCACCACGTTTTGCGTCAGGTGCTATCGGCGCGAGTGGGTGACAAAGCCGCGCAGTTGGTTCCGATTCTGTACGGTGGCTCGGTCAACCGCGGTAATGCGTCGACACTGTTGGCGGCGGCCGACGTGGATGGGTTGCTGGTCGGGGGGGCGTCCCTCGATCCTGATGGCTGGAGCAGTCTTGTCCGCAGCTGAGCAAGAAAGCGGAGTGTGGCGCACGCCGTGTCACCCGAAGGACTTGAATACCGTGAGGCGAATCGCGATTTTACAGGGCTAGTCCCTTCGGTTGTTGCCCCGCACCTCATTTCGCGCCATGTACACGTTTCTTCTGGTCCTCCTGATCCTCGACGCGCTCGTACTCGGCGCCGCCATCCTGCTCCAGTCAGGGAAGGGCGGTGGCCTCGCCGCGAATTTCGGCGGTGCGAGTTCTTCTTCCGATTCCGTTATGGGCACGCGACAGGCCGGGAACCTGCTTACCAAGGCGAGCTGGACGTGCGGAGGGATTTTCCTGGGCCTCGCGTTCGTGTTGCAGTTGATGTCGTCGAGTAGCACGGCCCCCACGTCGGTATTGGACAAAATCGGGGCCCCGCCTGCGGCTCCTGCAGCATCCCCGCCCGGTTCTGCGCCAGTGTCTCCGCTTACCTCACCGCGTCCACCGCAGCCAGTTCAGCCTGTGACGCCTCCCATTAAGCCGTAACGCGAGTGGAATTACTTGCACCGAAGGGGTTCCTCCTCCTCGAGGACGGAACCCTTTTTCTCGGGCGACTTGTCGGACCGACCATTCCGACCGTCGCCGAAGTGGTGTTCACGACAAACATGACCGGCTATCAGGAGGTGTTTACCGACCCCTCCTATCGCGGCCAGATCGTCGTGATGACCGCGCCGCAAATCGGCAATTACGGGGTCAACACCGAAGATCCGGAGTCGGCGCACCCATATGTCGCTGGCATCGTGGTTCGCGAGTTATCCAAGACCTACTCTAACTGGCGTGCCACGGGGAGCCTGCGCGACTGGCTGGTCGACAGCGGTGTGCCGGGGCTCACCGAGGTAGACACGCGTCGACTGACGAAGCATTTGCGTTCGTCTGGCGTGATGCGCGGCGTCATAGGCGTCGGCGAATCACCCACCCGCGAAGCGCTGGCGGCGCTCGATGCATGCCCGAGCATGGATGGCCTCGACCTCGCTACGGTGGTGTCCACGCGCGAGCCCTACCAGTGGGGTCGCAACGACGCCCGCTTCCACGTGGTGGCGTACGACTACGGCATCAAGCGCAATATCCTGCGCCTGCTTGATGCCAATGATTGCCGAGTGACTGTTGTCCCGTCCGACACGTCAGCGGCGGCGGTCTTGGCCATGCACCCCGACGGCGTGTTCCTCTCCAACGGTCCCGGCGATCCAGCGGCCGTTGAGTACGCGCCAGCCACTATTCGTTCGCTCGCCGACGCCCGCGTGCCCATTTTCGGGATCTGCCTGGGACATCAGCTGTTGGGGCTCAGCTTTGGCGGACACACCACAAAAATGGCGTATGGGCATCGGGGTGGGAATCATCCGGTCAAAGATCTCGCGAACGGGAACGTGCTCATTACCGCCCAGAACCATGGATTCGCCCTTGCTGGCTCTGAGGCAGGAATAGACGGGGCACCGGAATTGGCGGTGACGCACGTCAATCTCAATGATGGGACCGTTGAAGGCCTGAGGCATCGGACGCTGCCAATCTTTGCCGTTCAGTACCACCCCGAGGCAGCCCCCGGACCCCACGACGCCGTCCCAATGTTCGACCAGTTCGTGACGGCTCTCGAGTCCCGTCGTGTCTCAGGTGAGCCAACCGCTTGACTGATAAGCACTAAGGTCATACGTTCGGAGCTTCGGAACGCTGCGTCTTTTGCCCTCGCCGACGCGCGTCGAACCCTTGGTAGAGCCCATGACGAAAGCCGATCTGGTGGAGAACGTCACGGCGCGAATAGCGCAGACGGCTGGACCGACGATTTCCAAGAAGGACTGTGCGAGGGTTGTCGACGCGTTTCTCGACGCGATCAAAGACGCTCTGCAGGAACAAAAGAACATCGAAGTACGAGGGTTCGGAACGTTCAAGATTCGACAGCGCAAGACGCGCATGGCGCGTAATCCGCGTACGGGCTCGCCCGTCGAGGTCTCGGCACGTCCGGTTCCGGTGTTCAAGCCGTCAAAGGAGTTACGCGCTATGGTCGCGGGTGTGGACATGGCCCACCTCGACGATGACGATGACGACCTGTACGAGTCCTGACACGATCTGAGCCGTGAGAACGCCCTGCGGCGTTGATCGATGTCGCGGGGCGATGACGTCATGTACCACGTGAGGGAGCCAACGCGCGAGCAATGCGCTAACTTCTGAAGTCGCATGACTATTCCCGTGTTGCTCTTCGCTTCCTACGCCGACGCATTCGGCACGCGCCGATTGGACGTGGCGATAGACGCGCCCTGCTCGGTCCGCGAACTCGTCGCCAGCATTCGCCAACTGCCGGGCGGCCACGTGCTCCCGGCGGAGCCTCTGGTCGCCGTAAACCACGAGTGGGTTCGAGGTGATTCGGAGATTCGTGGCGGAGATGAGGTGGCGGTAATCCCGCCCGTCGCGGGTGGGTGAGGTCGATATGGCGACCGTGACGCCCGCGAGCCACACCGTTGAGCACGTCGCTATCGTGAACGCGCCCATCGACGTACAGCGGTTGACCAGGTATGTCGAAGACGCCGGGGTAGGGGCTATCTCGCTTTTTTTGGGTACGGTGCGGAACGTCAACGAAGGCCGGGACGTCACCGGTATTGATTACGAGGCCTATCAGCCTATGGCCGAACGCGAACTGCGTTTGATCGTTCGCGAACGTTGCGATGCGACGCCCGGATTGCGGTTAGCCGTCGAGCATCGAGTCGGGACGCTCGTGGTGGGCGATGTCAGTGTGGCGATCGCCGCGGGTCACGCGAGGCGCGCGCCAGCACTCGCTGCCGCCCAACAGGTCATTGAACTGCTCAAACGACGCGTCCCAATCTGGAAGCGCGAGCACTATGTGGACGGCCAACGCCACTGGGTGGATCCAACCGCATGACACGCCAACGGTACCCGCGATACTAATCGTGCGCGTCGGCGGCTTACGGGCACTCAGCGAAGTTGGCGGCTGATTCAGCTTCCCTTACGCGGCGTTGCTCGGCATCGTGCCGCAACCTATACTTGCGTTCACAATTCCACGTGCGTACCGGGCGTGCACACCATCCCGAGTGCACACGCTGGTGGTTCGTACGGTCATCTGCGCGGACACGAGTCCGGAGAACCGATTCAACATGGTCAACAAGATCACGGTCGTTGGCGCGGGAAACGTCGGCGCGACCACTGCTCAGCGCATTGCCGAGAAGTCGCTCGCCCGCACGGTCGTCATGGTGGATGTCGTCGAAGGCATTCCGCAGGGAAAGGGCCTCGATCAGTGGGAGTCGGCACCGATCGAGGGATTTGATTCCCGGGTGATCGGGACCAATGGCTACGAGGCCACGGTCGACTCCGACATCGTGGTGATTACGGCCGGAATCGCACGCAAGCCCGGAATGACGCGCGACGACCTGCTCAATACCAACGCCGGCATTGTGAAGTCGGTCGCCGAGCAGATTCGCACCACCTCACCGAATGCGATCGTGATCGTGGTGTCGAATCCGCTTGACGTGATGTGTTACGTCGCGAAGCATGTGACCGGCTTTCCACGCGAGCGGGTGATCGGGATGGCCGGCGTGCTGGATACCGCACGCTTTCGATCCTTTCTCGCCGAAGCGCTCGACGTGTCGGTCCGTGACATCCAGGCGATGGTGTTAGGCGGACACGGCGATACCATGGTTCCGTTGATCTCCTACACCACGGTGAGCGGAATTCCGGTCACGCAGCTCATGCCGCGCGAACAGCTCGACGCGATCGTGCAGCGCGCGCGCGATGGCGGTGCAGAGATTGTGAAGTATCTCAAGACCGGTTCGGCGTACTATGCCCCGTCGGCTGGTGCCGCAGAAATGGTGGAAGCGATCGTGCACGATCGCAAACGAGTGCTGCCGTGCGCCGCGTGGCTTGAAGGCGAGTATGGCTTGTCCGGGCTGTTCCTTGGCGTACCCTGCAAGCTCGGACGGCGTGGACTCGAAAAGATTCTCGAGATCGAGCTCACCGCCGACGAACGGGCGGCACTGGAGAAGTCCGCGCAGGCCGTCCGCGAACCGATGTCCGTTCTCTCCCTCTGATCTTTCGTACGGCGCGCACCCCGCGTGCGCGCCCGTACTGTCTTCTGCCCGATCCATGTACGCACTCTCGCGATTCTGGCACAGCACGATCGGCAAGAAGGTCGTCATGGCGCTCACGGGGATCATCGGGATCCTCTTCGTCATCGGACATATGACGGGCAACCTGCTGATGTTCAAAGGTCAGGATGCCATGCACCAGTACGCGCTGCTGTTGCGCACCAGCATGCCGCTCTTGTATGCGGCGCGTGGCGTCTTGCTGATCGCGGTCGTGCTCCATGTGCTGTCAGCGTATCAGCTCACCATGCGCGCACGCGCGGCGCGTCCGCACGACTACGCCGTACGCAAGCCCCAGGTGACAACATTTGCCGCCAAAACGATACGGTGGGGCGGGGTGTTGCTGCTGGTGTTTATCGTGTTCCACCTGCTGCAACTGACCCTTGGGCTTGTGCACCCTCGGTTTTCGCACCTCGATCCGTACAATAATGTCGTCGTCGGCCTGGCCAATCCGTTTATCGCGGGATTGTACATCCTCGCGATGGCGGCGCTCGCACTGCACCTCTATCACGGTATTTGGGCGGTGGTGCGCACGCTGGGTGCGGCACGACCGACCACGCAGCCTCTCAAGCGCACGCTGGCCGTGTTGGTGGCCGTCGTGGTGGCGGCCGGTTTCATGATCATTCCAATCGCCACGTTGGCTGGTGCCTTCATCGAGGCACCGCCGCTGGTCGAGAACGCCGCGTCGACGTCGGTGGAAAAGCATGCGCCATCGACGCCAGTGGCTGGATTGCCCGCCGGGGAGGCCCGCTGACATGGCTGATCTCAATGCGAAGGTCCCAACGGGTCCGTTGGAGCAGAAATGGGACGAACACCGTTTCTCGATGAAACTGGTGAATCCCGCGAACAAGCGTCGCCACTCGGTCATTGTGGTCGGCGCGGGACTGGCCGGCGCGTCCGCCGCCGCGACGATGGCCGAATTGGGCTATAAAGTATCGTGCTTTGTGTTTCACGATTCGCCGCGTCGCGCGCACTCCATCGCGGCGCAGGGAGGAATCAACGCGGCCAAGAATTATCAGAATGACGGCGACAGCGTGCGCCGGCTGTTCTACGATACGATCAAGGGCGGCGACTTTCGCGCGCGCGAGTCCAACGTGTATCGGCTCGCCCAGGTCTCGGTGAGCATCATCGACCAATGTGTTGCGCAGGGCGTTCCCTTTGCGCGCGAGTATGGTGGATTGCTGGCCAATCGGTCGTTTGGGGGCGCCCAGGTCTCACGGACGTTTTACGCGCGCGGACAAACCGGACAGCAGTTGCTGCTCGGTGCCTATCAGGCGCTGGAACGGCAGGTGGGTCTCGGCAGCGTCGACATGCACACGTTCGAAGAAATGCTCGATGTGGTGGTGGTCGATGGGCACGCGCGCGGTATCGTGACCCGCAACCTGTTGACCGGCAAGATCACGTCGCATGCTGCCGACGCCGTTGTCCTCGCCACCGGCGGCTACGGCAACGTGTACTATCTCAGCACCAATGCGATGTACTCGAACGCCACGGCAATCTGGCGCGCGTACAAGCGTGGCGCCGCGTTTGCCAATCCCTGCTATACGCAGATTCACCCGACCTGTATTCCCGTGAGCGGCGAGCATCAGTCCAAGCTGACGTTGATGTCCGAGTCGCTCCGAAACGATGGACGGGTGTGGGTGCCGGTTCAGCAGGGCGAGAAACGCCCCCCGGCACAAATCCCCGACATCGACCGCGACTACTTCCTCGAGCGTAAGTATCCGAGCTTTGGCAACCTCGCGCCTCGTGACATTGCGTCGCGGGCCGCGAAGGAAGCGTGTGACGACGGACGTGGAGTTGGTCCCGGCGGACTCGGCGTGTATCTCGACTTCGCCGACGCCATCACGCGTCTTGGACGGGGTGTCATTGCCGAACGGTACGGCAATCTGTTTGACATGTATCAGCGCATCACCGACGAGAACCCGTACGAAGTCCCCATGCGCATTTATCCGGCCGTGCATTACACGATGGGCGGACTGTGGGTGGACTACAACTTGATGAGCACGATCCCCGGTCTGCACGTCGCGGGGGAAGCCAACTTCTCCGATCACGGCGCGAATCGATTGGGTGCCTCGGCGTTGATGCAGGGACTGGCCGATGGCTACTTCGTGCTGCCATACACGATCGGGGACTACATCGCCGGCACGAAGCTCGCGCCCGTGGACACCACGCATAGCGCATTTGCGGCGGCGGAAGCCAGCGTGCGCCAACAACAAGAACAGTTCCTCGCCATCCGCGGCACCCGCACGGTGGATTCGTTCCATAAGGCCCTCGGCAAGATCATGTGGGACCACTGCGGCATGGCGCGTACGCGCGAGGGCCTTACCACCGCGCTCGAGCTGATCCCCGCGCTGCGTGCAGAGTTCTGGCGCAATGTCAACGTGCCGGGGAGCGGCAACTCCCTGAATCAATCGCTCGAGAAAGCCGGCCGCGTCGCCGACTTCCTGGAGCTGGGCGAATTGATGTGCCGCGATGCGCTGCATCGCGAGGAGTCGTGCGGCGGACACTTTCGCGTCGAGTATCAGGAAGGCGGCGAAGCCAAGCGCAACGACGAACAATTCGCGTACGTCGGCGCGTGGGAATTCGCCGGCGATGGCCATACGCCGATCCTGAATAAGGAGCCGCTCGTGTACGAGAACGTGCACTTCTCCACACGGAGCTACAAGTAATGAAACTGACGCTCAAGGTCTGGAGGCAACCCGCGTCGCACGCACCAGGAAGGCTCGAGCGATACACACTCGATGCCGTCAGCGGCGACATGTCGTTTCTCGAGATGTTCGACATGTTGAACGAGCAGCTGACGATGGAAGGCCAGGAACCGGTCGCGTTTTCTCATGATTGCCGCGAAGGAATTTGCGGATCGTGCGCCATGATGATCAACGGACAGGCGCACGGTCCCTGGGCGGGCACCGCCACCTGCCAGCTCCATATGCGGGCATTCAAGGACGGCGATATCATCACGGTTGAACCGTGGCGCGCGTCGTCGTTTCCCATTGTGAAAGATCTGGTGGTGAATCGCGGCGCGCTCGACCGGATCATCCAGTCGGGTGGATTTATCTCGGTGAATACCGGTGGCGCGCGCGACGCCAACGAGATCTTGATTGGCAAGGACGTACTCGAGAAGGCCATGGATGCCGCCGCCTGTATCGGGTGCGGCGCCTGTGTGGCCGCCTGTCCGAACGCGTCAGCGTCGCTGTTTACCGGGGCCAAGATCGCGCACTTGGGCGCGCTCCCACAGGGGCAACCAGAGCGTGACCGTCGCGCCTTGTCCATGGTGGAGACGATGGACCTGGAAGGGTTCGGGCATTGCACGCTGGTGGGTGAGTGCCAGGACGCGTGCCCGAAGGACATCAGCATTGACGTGATCAAGCAGATGAACCGCGACTACTTGATGGCCAGCGTCAGACGGAGTGAGCCGCGTGCGACCGCCGCCGGTTGAGACGGCGGACCCTCACAGCGTGCGCTCGCTACTGCGCGTCCTGTGCGCCGCAGCCCTGACGCTATGGCATCCCGGCGTCGCTTTGGCCCAGAGCGCAAAATCGGAGCACGTAATCGCTCCGGCAATCGCATCCAATGGAAACACCGATCGGGGCTTGGCGCTCATGAACGCCTTCCGCGATTCGCTGCCCTCACACAGCGGGAATCGCCTGCGCTGCACCAGCTGTCACCTCGACAACGGCACGCGCCCCAATGCCATGCCTTGGCTGGGCAGTGCCGCGCGCTATCCGCGGTACCGCGGGCGCCGAGGCGGCGAGGAGTCGCTTGCACAGCGTGTGAACGATTGCATCACGCGCAGCCTGGCCGGCCGGCCGCTCCCTGAGAGCGGTCGCGACATGCGCGACATGCTGGCCTACCTTGGAACCTTGAATGGCACGCGTCCGATTGGCCCCGACACCGTCAAGCTCATGGGGTCGGAGCGCGCGGGGCGCCCGTTGTATACAACCGAGTGCGCGCGCTGTCATGGTGGCGCAGGCGCGGGGTTGGTGGCTCCGGCGGTCTGGGGCCGCGACAGCTATTCCATCGGCGCAGGACTGGCGCGTCAGACGGTGCTGGCCACGTTCGTCAGCCTCAACATGCCGCACGACAAGTCCGGCTCACTCACCGCGCAGCAATCAGCCGACATCGCCGCCTTCGTGCTCGCGCAGCCACGACAGGATCATCCTGGAAAGGAAGCGGACTGGCCGAAGGGCGATCCGCCGAATGATGTCGCGTATTCCACGCGCGCGGCGAAAGCCGCTGGCAAACCGATGCCGTTGGCTCGTCCGCTGCTTCCTCGACGCATCCATCCGAGAACGCCATGACTACATCGACCGCAGTGAATCCCGCCCGCCGATCGTTCTTGATGCGTCTCGCCGCCGCCGCGACAGCATTGGGTGTTAGCACGCCGGCAGTTGTCGGCGGTGAGCCGAGTGATCACGCATCACAGGCCGATGAGCCATGGATGCGCCGCTTGTCGGGGTCCCAACGGGTCGTCTTTCATGCCCACGAGCCCACCAATGGGCTCGCGCTAACGTGGGCTCGCACGTTCCTGGACACGCACAAGAATACGTACGGTCACCGAGACGAAGAGTGCGGTGTGGTGGTGGCGCTTAACGGCAAGTCCGTTGGACTCACGTTTAACGACGCGCTCTGGTCCAGGTATCCGATCGCGTCGACACTCGCCATGACGGGTACGAAGAATCCCGCTGGTCCGACTGGCTCCGGCGCGATCGCTCAACTGATCGCGCGCGGCGTGATCGTCCTGGTGTGCCAGAACTCACTCCGGGCGTCAGGCCTGCGTTTTCTTCCCGAGCCGCAACGAAGCGACGCCGCGACCCGCACCGCGTTTGCCGAGGAAGTCACCGCCAATCTGTTACCGGGCATCGAAATCGTGCCGGCCATGGTCGTGACGCTGCAACAGGCGCAGGACCGAGGGTGTCGGTATGTGTACGCCGGCGGGTGAGTGTGTCGCTGATCAGATGCGCGGGAGTGTCACGCCGCGTTGCCCCTGATATTTGCCCTTCTTGTCACCGTAGCTGATTTCGGGCGGTTCGTCACCGGTGAAAAACACCACCTGCGCGATGCCTTCGTTGGCATAGATCTTCGCGGGCAGTGGCGTTGTATTCGAAATTTCCAGCGTGACGAACCCTTCCCACTCGGGTTCGAACGGGGTGACGTTGGTAATAATGCCGCAGCGCGCGTAGGTGCTCTTACCCACCGTCAAGGTGAGCACGTTCCGGGGAATACGGAAATACTCGACGCTCCGGGAGAGGGCGAACGAATTGGGCGGCACAATACACACATCGCCCTCGAACTCCACCAGACTCTTGGGATCAAACGCCTTCGGGTCTACGATCGAACTCAGGACATTGGTGAAGATCTTGAACTCACGAGCGACCCGCATATCGTAGCCGTAAGAGCTGACGCCATAGGAAATGACCCCTTCTCGCACCTGGCGGTCCTCGAACGGTTCGATCATGCCGTGTTCGCGCGCCATGCGCGTAATCCAGCGGTCGGAGCAGAGCCCCATCGTGGTGGCGGGAAATAGGTGAAAAATTGATTGACGGGGGAACCGGGAGTCCCCGTACCACGCCCACTGGCGCGGCTCGCGCGAATGTTATCGGAGCGAGCCAGAAAGTGCCACGCGCCGGCGTCACCTGACCGCGTACCGAGTACGGAACCGGCATCGGCACTTCACATTGAGTGCCTGTGGTCCAGCGGCTACCTTTCGCCGTCCTTGTGAACTTTTTCACGAAGTCGTGTTTTCGAACGGCCGCGTCGGGCGGGAAACTCCGGCTCGAGCGACATCGACCCTCTTCAGCGTCCCCCGATCGTCTCGACGATGTTGCGCAATTATTTGCCGGTTTTGCTGCTCCTCGGGTTTGTCATTCTGAACGCGGTGCTCATTCTGGGCATCGCGCATTTGACCGTTCCGGCACAGCCGACTCTCGTGAAGTCCCAACCCTACGAGTCCGGCATCGCGCCGCTGGGCGATGCCCGCGATCGCTTCTCGGTCAAGTTCTATGTGGTGGCGATGTTGTTCATCGTCTTCGATATCGAAACCGTGTTCATGATTCCGTGGGGGGTGCACTTTCGGCAGCTCTCGTGCACCGTCCCCATGATCGCCGACGCATGCCCTGCGGGGCATCTGTCGTTCTTTGGGTTGGGAGAAATGCTGATGTTCGCGGCCATTCTTGTGGTGGGTTTTGTCTACGTGTGGAAGAAGGGAGCCCTCACGTGGGACTAATCCCAAGCGTGGGACGCACTACCAGGACGGTCGATCCTGGTTCGCAGGACGGATGGGTCACGTCGCGGCTCGACTTCCTGATCAATTGGGCGCGCGCCGGATCGCTGTGGCCGATGCCCTTCGGAACGGCATGCTGTGCGATTGAGTTCATGTCCACCGCCGCCAGTCGTTTCGACCTTTCGCGGTTCGGCATGGAGCGCCTGAGTTACTCGCCGCGACAGGCGGACGTGCTGATTTGCGCGGGTCGTGTACCGCTCAAGCTGGCGCCGGTCATCAGACGGATCTATGAGCAAATGCCGCAACCGAAGTGGGTCATCTCGATGGGCGCCTGCGCGTCGACCGGTGGCATGTTCGACAATTATGCTGTGGTGCAGGGGATCGACACGATTATTCCCGTCGACGTGTATGTACCCGGGTGCCCACCACGACCCGAAGCGCTGATGCATGGCATCATCATGTTGCAGCAGAAAGTGATGCAAGACCGTCTCAAGGATCCCCGGCGCCATGTAGAGATTGAACCGGATCCGCACAGCATGCTCTACATCCCGCCGTCGCGTATCGACGAGCTCTCCGAGCCGTTCGGTAATTCCGTCAACCAGACGCGGTCGGCGCCGTGAGCGATTCCGTGATGAGCGATACGAATGGCGCGCCCATATCGCCGCATGGCATCGTGCACCGTGGTGGGGCGATACACCCCACGGTCGAGGCGCTGTTGGCGACGTTCGGTAGCGGCATCGTGCGCCATGAGGTCGTGTGGGGTGAGACCACGGTGTTCGTGCAGCACGCGGTGCTGCACGACGTCATCCGCTGGCTCCACGACGAACCCAGGCAGCGTTACGACTATCTGGTTGACGTGACCGCGGTGGAGTACCGCGATGCGGGTCGCCCGTTAGAAGTCGTGTGGCATCTGCGCGCCCTCGGTCACCGACGATTCCTGCGGCTCAAAGTCGAACTGGCCAAGCGGGGCGAGTTGTCGGTGGCTTCGATCGTCGACATTTACTCGGGTGCCGATTGGCTGGAGCGCGAGTGCTATGACATGTTCGGTATTCGCTTCGAGGGGCATCCTGATTTGCGACGGATCCTCCTGTGGGACAGCTACCAGGAAGGGTTTCCGCTTCGTAAGGATTTCCCGCTGCGCGGCCGGTTCTCGCGCGCGGAACAGCTGAAACAGGCGCTCGCGGCCAATCCGGAAGCGCGATACTCGATGGAAGAGCTCCGCATTGCCGAGGCGTTCGATTCGTTGCCCATAGACATGCAGCAGCGTTTGGCCCACCAGCGGACGGACGGCTCTGTCCCTCAGGGTGGCGCGTGAGCACGCGCCGCACGCTCGAGGTGGCATTGGGCACCAGCGGGCTGGACGCGCACGGACAGCCCATGCGCGCACCGCTGACCGCGCGCGGGCAGCAGACGGTGACGCTCGAGAGTCTGCCCACGCGCGAGCCGGAACTCGAGTCTGATCATATGCTGATCAACATCGGACCCCAGCATCCGGCCACGCACGGGGTGTTACGACTGGTGCTTGAACTCGATGGTGAGACCGTCGTGCGATGCATCCCGCACATCGGCTATTTGCATTGCGGCTTCGAAAAGATGGGGGAATATCGGCAGTACAATCAGATCATCCCGTGGACGGACCGTGAGGACTACCTCAATTCGCCGGGCAACAACGTCGCGTTCGTGCTGGGCGCTGAACGCTTGTTCGGCGTGGAATGCACACCGCGGGCGACGGTGCTGCGGGTGATCCTGATGGAGCTCTCGCGCATCATGTCGCACGTCGTGTGGCTGGGCACAACGTCCGTCGATATTGGCGCCTTCACACCGTTCCTGTGGTTGTATCAGGAGCGGGAGAACATTTACAACTTGCTTGAGGGATGGGTCGGCGCGCGTCTCACGACGTCCGCCACCCGAGTTGGCGGTATGGCGGCTGATCTGCCGCATGGGTGGCTGGACGGGTTGCGCGCCTTCCTTCGCGGATTTCCAAAGACGCTCGATGAATCGGTCAGCATGCTCGAAACCAACGGCATCTGGGCTGGCCGCACCGTCGGGCTGGGCGCCCTCTCGGCGCACGAGGCCGTCAACGCCGGTCTGTCCGGACCGATGTTACGCGCGTCGGGCGTGGCGTATGACGTGCGAAAAGATTTCCCGTACCTCGACTACGAGACGTACGACTTCGACGTCGCGGTCGGCACGACGGGCGACGTCTACGATCGGTTCCTCGTGCGCGTGGAAGAAATGCGCCAGAGTGTGCGCATTCTGGAGCAGGCCATTCGACGCCTGCCCGAGGGTCCGATCAACATCGACGATCCGCGCCTCATTCTGCCGCCGAAGCACAAGGCGACCAGCGAGATGGAATCGATGATTCACCATTTCAAATTGGTGATGGAAGGTCCGAGACCACCGGCCGGTGAGTGTTACGTGGCGGTGGAAAGCCCGAAAGGCGAGAAAGGCTACTACTTTGTCAGCGATGGAACCGCAAAGCCCGTTCGTTGGCGCATCCGTCCACCGTCGTTTGTCAACCTGTCCGCCATTCCGAGAATGGTTGAAGGTCACCTGCTGTCCGACGTCATCGCGATTAACGCGAGCATCGATATCGTGATGGGGGAGATCGACCGGTGAGCCATGGCCCGTCTGCCAGCGGCGGTGCGTTGGTTGCTGCACCGCGACACGAGCTCCCGCACGACACGCCGTACGAGCCGGTGTTTACCGGCGACCGACGCGTCGAAATTGATCGCATCCTGGCGCGGTATCCAACAAAGCAGGCCGCGCTGCTTCCCGCGCTGTGGATGATTCAAGACGCCCGCGGTTGGGTGAGCGAAGCCGCGACCGAAGAGGTCGCGGCCCTCTTGGCGATTACCCCCGCGTATGTAAAGGGGGTGCTCACGTTCTACACGATGTATCACCAACACCCCGTGGGGCGACACTTTATTCAGGTGTGTACGACGACACCGTGCAACGTGTGTGGGGCTGAAGACGTCGTCAACGCGATGCTGCAACACACCGGCTGTGGTGAACTGGGGTCGACCAGCGACGATGGGCGATTCACCGTGGTCGAGGTGGAGTGCCTTGGAGCCTGTGGCTTCGCGACCCCGATCATGGTGAACAACACCTTCCTGGAGTCGGTCACGCCGGAATCGGTGCCACGCATCCTGGCGGAGCTGACGTAATGGGCTATCCGCATCGCACGCACGCACGCGAGACACCCATCATATCACGGTATTTTGGCGACCCCGGCGCCCGGACGTTGAGCGGGTGGCGTCAGCGCGGAGGCTACGACGCGCTGGATCAGGCCCTCGACACCGATCCGCAGGCGATTCAGGCGCTCGTGAAGGAATCGGGATTGCGCGGTCGAGGCGGCGCAGGATTCCCGACGGGCTTGAAGTGGTCGTTCATGAAGCCCGACGGGAAAACGCACTATCTCTGCTGCAATGCCGACGAGTCCGAACCCGGCACATTCAAGGACCGTGAAATCATGCGGTGGACACCGCACGGCCTGGTGGAAGGCGTGGCGCTCGCCGCCCACGCCATCTACGCGGAGACCGCGTACATCTACATCCGTGGCGAGTTCACAGAACCGTTTGCGCGCGTCTCGATGGCGATCGAGGAAGCGTACGCGGCCGGCGTCCTCGGCGCCGATGCCATGGGGTCGGGGAAGAGAGTGGATGTGCACGTACATCGTGGCGCCGGGGCGTACATTTGCGGCGAAGAGACGGCGCTGATGAATTCGCTCGAAGGTCGGCGAGGAAACCCGCGCATCAAGCCACCGTTTCCCGCAGTGGCGGGCTTGTTCGGCATGCCCACCACCGTTAACAACGTCGAAACACTCGCGACCGTCCCGTACATCGTCAAGAATGGCGCCGAGTGGTATAAGCAGTTCGGGCGTCGCGATAACCCCAAGAGCATCGGCACCAAATTATTCTCGGTGTGCGGCAACATCAGCCGACCGGGCAACTACGAAGTAGCACTTGGATTTCCGTTCAAGGATTTCCTGTATGATCTGTGCGGCGGACCGATTCCGGGCCGCGAGATCAAGGCCGTGATTCCCGGCGGCTCGTCGGTACCGATTCTTACGCGCGAGGAGGCGGAAGGCGCGTTCATGGACTATGAAGGGTTTGTGGCCGCAGGCACGATGTTGGGTTCGGGTGGGGTCATCGTGTTTGACGACCGTCAAGACATGGTCAAGCAGATTGCGCGTCTGGCCCGCTTCTACGCGCATGAGAGTTGCGCGCAGTGCTCGCAATGCCGTGAGGGCACGGCGTGGACGACGCGCATTCTGGAACGCATTCGGGACGGCGACGGTACGGTGGAAGATTTCGACACGCTGTTGTCTATTGCCGACAACATGAGTGGCAAGACCATCTGCGTATTGAGCGACTCCTGTGCCACACCCGTGATCTCGGGCCTCGCCAAGTTTCGCCCCGAGTTCGAAGCGAAGATTGTCGCCACGCGTGGCATGGTCACCGTACCGGCGGCGCCTCGCGCCTCCGCGGCCTGAGCGGACGCATGGCCAACGGGAAGCAGGTTTCGCTGACCATTGAAGGGCGCCCGGTCACCGTACGCGAAGGGACCTCCATTCTGGAAGCCGCCAAGTCGGCGGGCGTGTTGGTACCACACTACTGCTATCACCCCGGGTTGCCGGTTGCGGGCGTCTGCCGCATGTGCCTGGTGGAGGTCGAGAAGTTGCCGAAACTCGCGCCGGCCTGCGCGACCACGGTGATGGAAGGACAAGTGGTGCATGTGCATTCACCCAAAGCGCTCGATGCGCGCAAGGGCGTACTGGAGTTCCTGCTGATCAACCATCCGCTCGACTGCCCTATTTGCGATCAGGCGGGCGAGTGCGAGTTGCAGGACTACACCTTTGCCGAGGGGCGCGCCGATTCGCGTTTTCGCGAACCCAAACGCTTCAATCCGGTCGAAGATTTCGGCGGCGACGTGCTGTACGTGCCGAACCGGTGCATCCTCTGCACCCGGTGCGTCCGATTCATGAGCGAGGTTGCACACGAGCCGGTACTCAACGTCTCCGAGCGCGGTGATCGGGCGTTCATTGGCAAAGCGGTCGGGCATGACCTCACGAATCCGTGGGCGGGGAACGTGGTGGATCTCTGCCCGGTCGGTGCGCTCTTGTCGAAGGACTTTCTCAACAAGGCACGCGCCTGGGAGCTCGATCGCGCGCCCACCGTCTGCACGGGCTGCAGTCAGGGCTGCAACGCCGTCGCGGAGACCCGCGACAATGTACTGGTGCGCCTCAAACCACGATCGAACGATCAGGTGAATCAGTACTATCTGTGCGAAACCGGACGCGCGGGCTACCGCGAGTTCAACCGACGAGATCGCATCGACCAGCCGCTCGTGCGACGTGGTCCCGCACTGGGAGTTGCCGACTGGGATGATGCGGTCGCGGCCGCGGCCGCAGCCATCGGCACGCATCGATTGCTGATCGTGGCCTCGGCGAACCTTTCCAATGAATCGCTGTTCTTGCTCGAACGGCTGCGCCTGATCGTACCGGGTGACGGCGTGTTTCGCGTGGAGCGCGGACCGGAGGCGCCGCTGCCCGGCGTACCAGATCTGGCCTTGCGGGCCGAGCGTGCCGCGAACGCCACGGGTGCTCGTCACCTCGGGTTCCGCGAGGTCTCAGCGCTCGCCGACGTCCTGCAACCCGGTGATGCGCTGCTCGTTGTGGGAGATCCGCTGCACGGGGTCGATTCGGAACTACTCCATCGTGCCGCAACGATCACGTACATCGGCACCACACTGCCTGGCGCACTGGCATCGCGCGCCGATGTCGTGCTGGCTGTTGCCAACGTCATGGAGGAGGAAGGCACGCTCACCAACCTGCGCGGGCGTGTCCAGCGTTTTCTGCAGGCCAAGGCTGCGCCAGGCATTGCGCGACCGACGTGGTACGTTTTGGCCGACGTGCTGGCAGCATGCGGCGGTGACGGCCAGTTCTTCTCGCCGTCCGAAGTGTTTCGTGCGCTGGCCGCAACGCACGAGGCGTTTGCGTCACTCGACTACGAGTCACTGGGTCTGCGTGGCGCACTGCTCCATGCCGATGTGGTGGCACTGCCCGTTGAGGTGTTGCGATGATCGACCTCGCCTCGCTTTTCCCCAAGGCGGAGTCGCAGGTGGCACCCACGGCCATTGGAACGTTTGTGCTGGCGAGTGGCATCAAGATCCTCGTGGTTTTCGCGCTGTATCTGTTGGGCGTGGCATTTCTCACACTGGCGGAACGCAAGCTCGCCGCGTGGTTTCAGGATCGTCGCGGTCCCAATCGGGCGGGACCCGGTGGCCTCTTGCAACCGGTGGCCGACGGCATCAAGAATTTCATGAAAGAGGAGACCCTTCCGGCGCACGCCGATAAGTGGCTTTTCCTCATTGCACCAGCGCTCGCCTTTATTCCGGCCATGTTGACGTGGGCGGTGCTTCCGCTCGCCGCGCCGTTGCCCACGCCGTGGGGCCTGATTGAGATGGCCGTCGCGCCGCTGCCGATTGGCTACCTGTTCACGCTCGCGATCTCGTCGTTGGGCGTCTACGGGATCGTACTGGCGGGATGGTCGTCCAACAACAAGTATGCGCTGCTGGGTGGGCTGCGATCGAGCGCCCAGATGATCTCGTACGAGATCGCCATGGGCATGTCGACGATTCCGATTCTCCTGCTGGCGGGGAACGTGTCGCTCACCGTCATTGTGCAACAGCAAGCGCACATGGGATGGAACGTGTTCTCGCTCACCGTGGCGTGGTTCACGTTTCTCGTCGCCGCATTCGCGGAGACCAACCGCTTGCCGTTTGATCTGCCCGAAGCCGAGTCGGAGCTCGTGGCGGGCTATCACACGGAGTACAGCGGCATGAAGTTCGCGATGTTTTTTATCTCGGAGTACGCCAACATGGCAACGGTGAGTGGACTCATGGCGTCGCTGTTTTTCGGCGGCTGGGACATTCCGTTTACGCAGTGGGACAACAGCGCGCCGTTTACCATCGTGAAAACGCTCGCAACGCTCGCCATGTTTGCCGCCAAGACGGGAGGCTTTCTGTTCCTCTTCATGTGGGTGCGCTGGACGTTGCCGCGTTTTCGTTATGATCAGCTGATGTCGCTGGGCTGGAGTATCATGCTCCCGGTGGCGCTCGGATACATCCTGGTCATCGCGGCGGCGACACTCGGCCTCGACGCGCTCGGCGTCCCTCGCGGCCCGTGGTACTCGTTCGCGCTGCTCGGCTTGAACGTGCTGCTGATGGTCGTGTTGTTCGGATGGCTGGATCGCGGACGCATCATCAGTCCCTCCAGTGCGCGCGTGGGCCCCACCGATTTGGCGCGGTTGCGAGCTCGCGGCCTCGATCTGTCGCGTCGCCAATTGGCCGACCCGGGAATCCCTGTCGCGCGCGCCGCCGAGAGGACCGACTGATGGCCATTGGCGTCAAGGTCCTGCATCGCCCGCTCGAGCGGGTGAGCTATGTGCGTGCGACGCTCAAGGGAATGGTCACCACCCTCAAGCATCTCGTCGACCCGCACAAGGTCACCATGCAGTATCCCGAGATCAAGTGGGACTTGTCACCACGCTGGCGCGGGACGCATCGCATGCTCACCACGGAGACCGGTGCCGCCAAGTGCGTCGCGTGCGGGCTCTGCCCGTCGGTGTGCCCGGCGAATTGCATCAAGTTGGTGCCGGGCGAAGATGAGCAAGGCAATCGGTATCCGCTGGTGTTCGAGATTGACGAGTTCCGCTGCATTTTTTGCGGGTACTGTCAGGAGGTGTGTCCAGAGGACGCAATTCACCTCGGACGACACTATGAGAACGCAGAGTTCGACCGTTCCGCGTTTGTGTACGATCTCGAGCGCCTGATGGCGCAGACGCACCCGGTCAGCGAGCTCTGGGATCCGACCGACCCGAAGGGCGAATGAGCGCCTTCTACGCATTCCAGTTCTATCTGTTCGCCCTGCTGGCGATCGTGTCCGCGCTCTTGTTCGTGACGCGCCGCAATCCGGTGCCGGCTGCCCTGTGGCTGATCAACGTGATGTTCGCCCTGAGCGGACTGTACGTCATGCTGGATGCACCGTTCGTTGGCGTCGTGCAGGTGCTGGTCTACGCCGGCGCCATCATGGTGGTGTTTGTCTTCGTGGTCATGTTGCTGAACCTGGGCGAGAGCCGGGTCACCGACCTGCGCGGACTTGGCGCGCGCATAGGTGCGGGCCTGGTCACGCTCGCGTTGCTGTCGACACTGCTCGTGATACAGCGCGGTCCCGTGGCGCGTGTGGCGGGCGCGCCGGAGTCGGGCAACGCGGTGACACCGGTCGCCGTGTCGCTGTTTACCGATTATCTCGTCGCGTTCGAATTGACCAGCGTCGTGCTGCTGGTCGCCATCGTGGGCGCGGTGCTGCTCGCGAAGAAACGCGTGCAGGCATGATTGCCGAAGCCTTGATCGTCTCCGCCGTCCTGTTTGTGATCGGCGTGTTCGGCGTGCTGACGCGTCGCAACGCCATTATTTTGTTCATGTGTGTCGAGCTGATGCTCAATGCCGTGAATTTGTCGTTTGTCGCGCTGGCCAAAGTACACGGCGTGGCCGGCCATGTGTTTGTGGTGATGGTGATGAGCATCGCAGCGGCTGAGGCAGCCGTGGGGTTGGCCATCGTGATTTCCGTGTTCCGACATTTCGGGACGGCGGAACTCTCGGCACTCCGCTTGCTGCGCGACCACCCGCCATGACGTTCGCACTCCCGCAAGTCGCGACGGCGCTGCCGCATCCGCTGGACGGAACCGTGGTCGAGTATGCGTGGCTGCTCCCGCTGCTGCCGCTCCTCGGTGCGCTGATCAATGGGACCGTGTCATTGCTGCCGCGGGTGGGTGAGGCCGGGCAGGCCGGGACGATCGACGCGCGGGAGCGTGCGGTCGACGTTGGCCGTCTCCGCCGCCATCGCTTGGTGTCGGTCGTGGCACCTGGCGTGCTGGCCCTCGCCTTCATGCTGGCGATCGCGATGTTCCTGAAAATGCGCGCGTCCGCGGTGCCGTTGGCACCGTTCGTGCGGCGCTACGCCGAGTGGATGCCCTCGGGCGCACTCACGATTGACTGGGGTTTACAGGTGGACCAGTTGTCCATCCTCATGACGCTGGTCGTCACCGGGATCGGAACGCTCATTCATGTGTTTTCGCTCGGCTACATGAAAGCGGATCCGGGGTACGCGCGCTATTTCGCGTATTTGAATCTGTTCGTTGCCTGCATGTTGACGTTAGTGCTGGGTTCGAGCTATCCGGTGATGTTCGTGGGGTGGGAGGGCGTCGGGCTGTGTTCGTACCTGCTCATCGGCTTCTGGTTTTCTGATCGCGCCAATATCGAAGCGGGCAAGAAGGCGTTCGTGGTCAACCGTATCGGCGATTTCGGTTTCCTGGTCGCGATGTTTCTGATGTGGAGCACCGTGCAGCATCTGGACTTTGCGGGCGCGCACGA
>JANLVM010000096.1:0-2343 GCA_031364015.1 Gemmatimonadaceae bacterium | reverse complement strand
GAGAGGCCGTGATGCGAGTGGTCACGCATCCCGATGAGCCCGCGTCGCGCCTGATACTGATTTATGCCATCGCGATTGGCGCCTTTCAGGGAACGACGTCCATTCTTGCGCTCTTTTTGGCATTTCGTTTCGGCGTCACCGCCGATACCATCGGCTACTTCTTCTTCTACATCGGCGTGCTGAGCGTGTTTGTGCGTGCGGTGATGCTTGGCCGATTCGTCAACTGGGCGGGCGAGCCCAAACTGAGTCGTTGGGGTATCGTGCTGCTCGGAGCTGGACTTGTCGGCATCGCGTTCTCTCACAATTACGTCACGCTGGCACTTGCCGTGGGACTGTTGCCGCTAGGAACGGCGTTCACCTTTCCCTGCGTGACGGCGATGCTGTCACGCGTGGTGAGTAGCGCCGAGCGCGGTCTGTATATGGGTGTGCAACAGACGTTTGGCGGCATCACGCGCGTCGCGTTTCCGGTGCTGTTCGGACTGGCGTTCGACGGACTGGGTGAGGCCAGTCCGTTCCTGATCAGCGCCACGATGGTGCTGGCCACGTTGCTGCTCGGGCGCGACATGGAACGGTATGCGCCGAGGGCCAAGGTGTCGGTGTAACCATGACCGTCGCTGGGCGGCATCGGCTACCAGTCTGTTGGCCGATAGTCCTTGAGGAACTGACCCCACGGATGCACGCCGGTGGTGATCCCTGAAATGATGGGATCCACAATACGTGCAGCTCCATCGAGAATGTCGAGTGGAGGATGGAAACGGTGATCTGCCACTTTCCGCGCCGCCAGTTCCACCGTGTCTTCGTCGGTCACCCACCCCGTGTCGACGCTATTCATGTGAATGCCGTCTTGATGGTAGTCTGCGGCCGACGTGCGCGTCATCATGTTGAGCGCGGCTTTCGCCATATTCGTATGCGGATGTCGCGTCGTCTTGTTGTTGCGATAAAACTGACCCTCGACGGCCGACACGTTCACGATGTGCTTGTCCCGATTGGCGGTGCGTAACATCAACGGCTTGAGTCGCGCATTGAGGATGAATGGTGCAATGGCATTGACGAGTTGCACCTCCAGCAGCTCAACGCTTGACACGTCGGCCAGGAGGAGGCGCCATGAATTGCGGTCGCGCAGGTCAACTTGCTGCAGATCCTGGTCCAGTTGGCCCTGAGGGAAAAGCCCCTGCTGCGCGAGCAGCTCTTCGGGCAGCAATTTCACTTGCGACAGCGCCGCGGCCTGCGTGAGACCGATCGTATCCGACGCGTGACCACCGCGCACGCGCGACACCATCGCGTTCCCCTCCGCTTCGGGCAGCATATGATAGCCGCGCAGTCCTTCGTACGTCCCGAGTACACTCCGCTGCTCAGGGGACAGCGCGCGCAGCGGCGCCGTCTCGCCCTCCATCATGTGCGCATAGAAGTCGGGAGGGCGACGCACCGTCTGACACGCATTGTTGATGATAAAATCCAGCCGATCGTGTGTGGCGAGCAGTTCGCGACAGAACGATTCAACACTGGGTGTGTGCCGCAAGTCCAGACCAAACACCTCGAGCCGATCTCGCCACGATTCGAAATCGGGCTCGGCGGCATAGCGGGTCGCTGAATCGCGCGGGAATCGGGTGGTCACAATGAGACGCGCCCCGCATCGCAGCAGTTTGAGTCCCGCCTGATAGCCGATCTTCACGCGTCCACCGGTCAGCAATGCCGTCCGTCCGCTGAGGTCGACGAGCTCGGTACGCTTAGCGAAATTGAACGCCGCGCACTCCGCGCACATCTGGTCGTAGAAGTGATGAATGGTGGTGAACTTCTGCTTGCAGATGTAGCAATGCTGGGGCACCAAGGCTTCCCGCTGGTCCTCCTCGCGCGTGTTGTCCTCCTCGCGCTCGTCGTCCGAAGCATGCAGCTCGGGTGGATACACATTCGGGGTCGTGAACACCGCTCGCCGACGCAGCGCGCGGATGCCCGTTTCGTGCAACACGCCATCGTCGCGGCTGGCCGCCGCCGCCTTGCGCTCACGCACCGTGGCCTTGACCATCGCTCGACGCGCCTTGGCGTCGGGGTGAAAGACCAGAGCCACGGCGTCCAGGAACTGCTGGCGCTCGTCGGCAGGAATAGGAACGAGAATCGAACGATCGCCGACGATTCGGGTGAGCAGCTCTGTCGCCACGCGGAGTTGTTCTCGGAGCGACGCGTCCGTCGCGTGGTGAGGCGTGCTCACCGTGATGTCCGTGTCGGTGATGGGGCCGTGAAGAATTCGTCCACCGGCCCGGCGCGCAGCGTCGTCACGGCAGTTCTCTGAGCGCTTGACCAAGCGTCTCGACGATGCGATCCGCGTCAGGAAGCGACAGCGGCATG
>JANLVM010000234.1:0-7437 GCA_031364015.1 Gemmatimonadaceae bacterium | reverse complement strand
GCGCCTCGGATTCGCGCGGTGTCCGTGGGCAGTCGCCGATGACCGGTCCGACCGACCTGCGCGTCTATGTGAACGATCGCGGCGTGAGCGTGCCGAACGGATCGACTGCGCTGGACGCCGTGCACGCGCTGTTTCCCGAGCTGGCGTTGGAGGTCGCCGCGGGGGGCATGCGTCTCAATGACAGTCGCGGATTGCCCGTGCCGCACGACACCGCCGCAACCGGTGGGGCGATTTTCCGTGTCGTGCCAGTGCGCGTTCGCGCGCAGGACCATTCGTGAACGAGCTGTCCGCCACCTTTGCCAGCATTCTCCAACGAATGCCCAAGGCCGAACTCCACTGTCATCTGGACGGATCGTTACGCCCGTCGACGCTCCTCGCGTTGGGGATCGAACAACAGCAGGCGATGCCGGCGGCAACCGCGATCGATCTGGGCAATTGGATGCGCGTCGACGATGCGCACAACTTGTCGGAATATCTCGCACGATTCGAGATCACCCTCGCCGTCATGCAGGACGCGGCGTCGCTGGAGCGCATTGCGCACGAGCTGGTGCTCGACGCGGCGCTCGACGGCGTCCGATACATCGAAGTGCGATTCTGCCCCGCGCTCAACACCCGCGCCGGATTGTCACTCGACGACGTCGTCGCGGCGGTCTTACGCGGGCTCGCGCGCGGCGAAGTCGAATCGGGAACAACGGCGCGAGGGATCATCTGCGCGCTGCGCAGTCTCCCATGGCCGCATGCCATGGAGATGGCGGAGTTGGCGGTGGCGTTTCGGGAGCGGGGCATCGTCGCGTTCGATCTCGCTGGTGCTGAACTGGGCAACCCCGCGCACGCGCATGCGCAGGCGTTTGACTTCGCGCGCGCACACGATGTCGCCGTCACGGTGCACGCGGGCGAGGGCGACGGTGCACACTCCATACGCGACGCGGTGCACCGCTGCGGCACCGATCGTATCGGACATGGGACCCGTTTGCACGAAGATCCGTCGCTGGAGGCGTATGTCATTGACCGGCAAATTCCCTTGGAAGTGTGCCCCACCAGCAACGTGCAAACGCGCGTCGTGCTGACGTTCGGCGAGCATCCGCTGGTGCGCTATCACCGCATGGGGGCCGTGGTCACCATCAGTACGGACAACCGGCTGATGAGTGGCGTGACATTAACCGACGAGTACGTGCGGTGTGCACAGCATCTCGCGTTTGGTCTGGCCGAACTGACCGACGTGGCGCTCGCCGCGTTCGATGCGGCGTTCCTGCCCAAGTCGGATCGGGTACGCCTGCGTCACGATGCCGAACGGGACATACGGGCGCTGCTCGCGGAGGCCGATCCTACGGTCCTTTCATGGGGCGCAAGCGAATGAGTGCGCCGTTCGCCACGGGGAGCTTCGCCGTGAATCGCAATGGTCCGGGCCCGGCCGAGGCACGAATTGCCGCCAGCTACGTCCGGCAACGTGTGGGTGCGTCATTCCAGACGCCGGTCTGCGGCATTGTGTTGGGTTCAGGGCTTGGCGGACTCGCCGCGCGCGTGCTGGGGGCCACCCGGATCCCGTTCAGCCACGTGCCGGGGTTTCCCAATGCCACGGTGAGTGGGCACGCCGGACAGCTGATCGTCGGAGCGTTGGCGAATCGGCCGGTGGTGATGATGGCGTGACGATTCCATATGTATGAAGGCCATGACGCGGCGTTGGCCGCGTTCCCGGTACGCGTGATGCATGCACTGGGTGCAGGCATCTACGTGGCGTCCAACGCGGCGGGAGGTGTGCGACGCGCGTTTGTACCGGGGGATCTCATGGTGATCGCCGACCATATCAATTTCATGTTTCGCAACCCGCTGTCGGGCGCGCTGGCGCAGGGTGACGAACGATTCCCGGACATGTCAGCGCCTTACGATGCTGACCTCCAGGCCCAGTTGCATGAAGCGGGCCGCGTCGTGGGCGTCGCCTTGCAAGTGGGCGTGTACGGCGGCCTCTTGGGGCCAACGTATGAGACGCCGGCCGAAGTGCGCATGCTGGAGCGCCTCGGTGTCGACGCCGTCGGGATGTCGACAGTTCCCGAAGTCGTGGTGGCGCGCGCGCTGGGCATGCGTGTGGCGGCCATCTCGTGCATTACCAACAAGGCAGCGGGACTCTCGCTCCAGCCGCTCGACCATCGTGACGTAGTGGAGGCAGGGAAGGCGGTGGCCGCGAATTTTGAAGCGCTGATTACCGCATTCGTTCGCCGCGTGGCGTGACTACTTCTTCGATCTCGGTAGACTCGACAGGCGAGATTTGAACGCCTGAAATGCCCGCGAATCGCGGGTGAGTGATTTCAGGACGACCGGATTGATTTTCGCGATCGCCGCGTCGGTCTTTTGCACGCGGCTCTCTTCTACCGGATGAGACGCGAAGAAATTGTCTACGGCGCCTGGATTGGTCTTGCGCACGGCAATCAGTGTGCGGAACATGCTGGGCATGCCGCGCGGATCGATGCCCGCGCGAGTGACAAACGTGACGCCCGACTCGTCGGCCTCTGCTTCGTCGTCTCGGCTGAACTTCGCGAACGCCGCGCCGCCGCCAATATTGATTGCCGCGCTGCCAAGACCGCTGTTGCACACCTGCGGCGCCAGAATGCAACCCACCGTGACGCCGACGTTGGCACGCTGTTGATCGCGCATTTGGAGCATACTGTGACGCCGCGTGACGTGCGCGATTTCGTGACCGATGACACCGGCCAGCTCCGACA
The DNA here is from genome assembly GCA_031364015.1 of Gemmatimonadaceae bacterium. GTDB lineage: Bacteria > Gemmatimonadota > Gemmatimonadetes > Gemmatimonadales > Gemmatimonadaceae > Gemmatimonas. The sequence continues at coordinate 4,720 of JANLVM010000234.1, read as the reverse complement.
TGTTGGCGGTCTTGTCGATGAGTCCGCGGTACACATAGATATGTCCGCCCGGAACGGCAAAGGCATTGATGTCCATCTGGTCGACCACATTGAAGGACCATCGCAGACTGCGGTCATCGGACACCCGAGCGATCGAATCGCCGAGCAATGTTACGTAGCGTGCGATTTCGGGGTCCCGGATAAGCGGCAGCTGTTGCGCGACCTGCGCCGCGTACTCGTTCCCCAAGTCGACTTCCTGCTGGGTCGAGGCAAGACAGCTGGTGGTACAGGCCACGGCGAGCGCGGCGGCAAGCCCACGCAGGGGCCTCGTCGTCCAGGGTGTCAATGGGTCTTTCTCATCACGAATGGTTCACTCTGACGCATATTGCGCATATACCCTTCGGTACCCTCCGTCGGCGACTTTGAGCCCGCCAGTCGCCAACTGGCTGGCCCCCTCTCTGCCCGAGCGCCGTGAAGCTACTGACTCTCGCCCGTGACCTGCAGCGCCGGAAAGCTCGTGAGCGGCAGGGCTGTTTCGTGGCCGAAGGTGTGCGCTCGGTCGACGCGCTCTTGGCCTCGCCCCTGGCAATTGTCGGGATGCTGGTGAGCGAGCTTCTTCTTGAAGATCCCCGCGGCGCCGCGCTGCGGGCGCTGGCCGACGGTCGCGGCGTGCCCGTCAAGGAACTGTCGCGGTCGGAGTTTGACAGTGCGTCGAGCACCGAATCGCCTCAAGGCGTCCTGGCGATCGCCGAAATTCCCCTACGTGCACTCCAGCCACCCACCGGTGCGAAGGCCCGGTATCTCCTGCTGGATGCCATTCAGGACCCGGGAAATGTGGGCACCATCGTGCGGACCGCGGCCGCCCTCGGGGTCGATGCCACCATCGCGTTACCGGGAACCGTTGACCTCTGGAACGCCAAAGTCGTCCGTAGCTCGATGGGGGCACTGTTCGCGCACCCCGTACCATCGGCGAGTTGGGAGGAGGTCTCGGCGTTCCTGGACGCTCACGACATCGCCTGCTGGGCGGCCGACGCGGACGGTCTGGTAATCGACTCGTCGGATGATTGGCGTCGAGAGGCTCTGCCCGCGCGCCTTGCGTTGGCGGTCAGCAACGAAGGCGCTGGACTTTCGCCACACGTGGCCGCACGCGCTTCGCGCACGGTGGCCATCGGGATGGCGCCGGACGTCGAGTCGCTGAACGTGGCCGTGGCCACTGGTATCCTGCTGCATGCACTGCGTTCGGACTAGCATCCGACGGGGCGCACACACGACTTCCCACTCATGATGCTGCCATAATGCTGCCACTTACCGCCGATTTTGTCGCCCTCGTGCTGCTGCCAGTCTTTGCGATCGGCGCCTCGATTGGCTCATTTCTCAACGTCTGCATCGCGCGTTGGCCGGCCGAGCTCAGCGTGGTGAAACCGCGATCGCGATGCCCGAACTGCGAACGACCGATCGCGTGGCATGAGAACATTCCGGTGTTGAGCTGGCTGTTGCTACGCGGGAAATGTCGCGGCTGTGGATTGCCCATTTCCAAGCAGTACCCGGCGGTGGAACTGTTGGTCGCGCTTGGCTGGGTCGCCTGCGTGGTGGCATTCGGCGTGACATTCGAGGCGCTGCGCATGGCGATTTTCGGTACGATTCTGTTTGGTATCGCGGTGACGGACGCCAAGCACTACCTGATCCCAGACGGCTTAACCATTTCGGGCCTGATCCTCATGCTGGGCATGGCCATCGCCAACTTCTTCATTGGCGAAGGGACGCAGTTCGCCACGCCATGGCCCGCATTGCTGGGCGCGTGTGTCGGCGCCGGAGCAATCACCATCATCGGCTGGTTGGCCGAAGCGGCGATGAAGCGGGAAGCGATGGGATTTGGCGATACGACACTGATGGCGGTGGTCGGGGCGGCGCTCGGTCCGGAGCGCGCGTTGCTCACCATCATCGGCGGCGCGCTCGTCGGCGCCGTGTTCTTTCTGGTGTTCGTCGGGCCCGTGGTGTGGGTGCGTACCAGGAAAGCGGAGCAGGAATTCAAATTTCCCGATGTACCATTTGGCGTGTTCCTTGCGCCGGCTGCGATGCTCGCCTTGCTTTGGGGTGATCGCCTCATCGTCTGGTACGTGCAGCGCGCATTCCCCACGTGAATAGCAATTTCAGGAACCGCTTTCCAACACGCCGCGATCGAGCACGGCGTTCGCATCGGTCCATCGTGGCCCAACTGGTGGCGACGGTGGTCGCGACGGTGGTCGCGACGGCGCTGGTCGCCTGCGGCGATCGACGGCCCAGGGGGGATGGACCGTATGCCAGCATCGTGGCCGATGCCGTGCCGCGCATCGAGGAGCAGCTAGGCCTCCCGTTCAAGTCGCCGCCCAAACTCGAGACGCGTTCTCGCGACGATGTGTCGAAATTTCTGATGCAGCAGCTCACCAGCGAGCGGGCAAAAAAACAGATTGAAGGGCAGCAAGCCGTCTATCGCCTCCTGGGACTTTCGCCGGATACGCTCGAACTGGGCGTGCTGCTGCAGCGATTGCTGGAGGAGCAGGTGATCGGTTACTACGATCCGTCGGCCAAGGTGCTCTACGTGGTCGACGGCGCGCCCAAGGCGCTGCTGCAGCAAACGGTCACGCATGAGTTGGTGCACGCGCTGCAAGACCAGTACATCAACGTGGACTCGATGCAGCGCCAAACCGACGACAATGACGCCCAAGGGGCGGCGCAGGCCGTGCTCGAGGGGCAAGCGGTCTATACCCAACTGCTCGTCGATCCAAACTCCGGACCGATGGTTCGAATGCCCGGTGGATGGGATCGCATTCGCGACGCGATTCGCGACGGGCAGGGTGGCATGCCAGTGTTCTCGTCGGCGCCGCGCGCGGTCCGCGAGGGGTTGTTGTTCCCGTACCTCGGTGGCGCGGATTTCGTACGGCGATTTGCGGACAAACGTCCCATGAAGGAGCTGCTGAGCGATCTGCCGCGTTCCTCGCGGCAGATTCTCAACGACGCCGCGTACTTCACCGACGACAAGTCCCAGCGCGAGATACCAACACCCGTCACGCTGCCAGTGCCGACCGGTGGTACGGTGCTGTACGCGAATAGCTTTGGCGAATTCGAAACGCGACTGGTCCTGGTGCAGCACCTCAAGGACGAGGGCTTGGCGCGCCGTGGGGCGAGCGGCATCGATGGTGATCGCTATGCGGTGATTCGCACGGCGCAGGGCAACGCCGTGGCCTGGGCGAGTGTCTGGGATACATCGGTTGACGCAGCAGACTTCATGGACCTGCTCGCCGATGCGACGCGTCGACGATACGAGATGAAGCGTCCAACCGTTCCCGCTGGTGTCACCAGCCGACGACTCGACGTGCCCGCTGGAAAGACGCACGGCGCACGTACGGTGACGCTGTCGGTGGAACAGCGACAGGGACGCCCCGTAGTATTTTTCATGGACACTCCAGCGGGTATCAGCGCGTCGTTGATCGATCCGGCGCGTCTCACCATCGGGCACTAAGCGCATGTCGTTGGTGGATTCAACACCGTTCGCGCTGCGCATCACGCCCGACGACGAGATCAAGCGCGTCCGACTGGTCAAGATGAAGCGGGTGGCGACGGCGATGCTGGTGGCGGTCGCGCTGCTGTATGTGCTGGCTCGCCTGTACGAGTCGCAGTATCCCTGGGTGGGATACATCCGTGCGTTCGCCGAAGCGGCGATGGTGGGTGGCATCGCCGATTGGTTCGCGGTGACCGCACTCTTCAGGCATCCCCTGGGGATTCCCATTCCGCACACGGCGATCGTGGCGTCGCGCAAGGATCGCATTGGCACCGCGCTGGGAAATTTCGTGCAGCGGAATTTCCTCACGCGCGAGGTCGTGGCCAGCAAGTTGGCGGGAATGAAACTGGGTGATCGAGCGGCCGCGTGGCTGGCGCGGCCCGAGAACAGTCGCCGACTCGCGCGACACGTGGCGCGTGGTTTGCACGGCGCGGTGAGCGTCATGCGCGATGACGACGTGCAGACGCTGGTCGATCGCGGTATCGTGTCGCGACTCCGCACGCTGCAGGTGTCTCCGCTGCTGGCGCGCGTTTTCGAGCTCTTTACCGCCGGGGGCCGTCACCAGACGCTGCTCGATGATGCGCTGCGACTGGCCGCGCGCTTTCTGGAAGAGAACGAGGATGTGATTCGCGAACGCATCAGGGCCGAGAGTCCGTGGTGGGTTCCCGGCGCCGTGGAGGACAAATTGGGCGATCGGGTGGTGAGTGGCGTCGAGAAAACGCTGATCGCGGTGGCTGCCGATCCCTCGCATCCCTTACGTGTACGATACGATGAAGCGGTTGATCGCTTTGTCCTCTCGCTGCGCGAGAACCCGGTCGTGATCGCCAAAGCCGAGCAGCTCAAACTCGAACTCCTCGCGCATCCGGCGGTGAACGACTTCTCCCGGAGCGTCTGGGATGACGTAAAGACCCGTCTCGCTGGATATGCCGAACGGTTGGCTGACGAAGTCGAGGCCGAACCCGATCAGGTGGAGCGCTGGCTTACCGGCCTCGGGCAGAAAGTCCTGGCCGATCCGGAACTCGCGGCCAAGGTCAATGGCTGGGTGGTTGAACTGGTCACGTATGCGGTCGAGCAAGCGCGCGAAGAAGTCGCCAAACTTATTGCCGCGACGGTCGGCGCCTGGGATGCCGATGCGACCTCTCGCAAGATCGAGTTGCAGATCGGTCGAGATCTGCAGTTCATCCGCATCAATGGAACACTGGT
>JANLVM010000960.1:0-3194 GCA_031364015.1 Gemmatimonadaceae bacterium | reverse complement strand
GCCACAACTACCGATTGGAAGTGGCGGTGCGCGGAACGATCGACGAGCGTACCGGATACGTCATTGATCTCGGCGCCTTGCGGGACATTGTTGACCGGGAAGTGATCGAGAAAACCGATCATCGCAACTTCAACATCGATGTGGACTACACCCAGGGAATCATTCCGACTACCGAAAACATCGTCGTCGCGATGTGGCGCGTGATTGCGCCGGCGGTCGCACCGGCGCAGCTCGTACGGTTGCGTCTCTGGGAAACCGATCAACACTATGCCGAGTATGAAGGTGAGTAATACCCCGTTGCGTCGCACCATGCGCGCCATCCCTGCCGGTATCTCACCGGCCGCCCTGTCGACCGTCGACTCCGACGACCTCGTCATCGACGACACGCGGATGACGGAGTTCGAGGACAGTGTCCGTCGTCAGCTTGAGCTCATCGGTGAAGACCCGACGCGGGAGGGGTTGCTCAAGACCCCCAGCCGAGTGGCCAAGTCGCTGTCGTGGCTAACCCGCGGCTATGAGCTCGATCCCAAAGAAGTCATTGGTGACGCACTGTTTGCCGAGTCGCACGAAAACATGGTGATGGTGCGCGACATCGAGATGTACTCCATGTGCGAGCATCACATGCTGCCGTTTTTCGGACGCGTGCACATCGCCTACATCCCGGATGGCAAGATCGTCGGATTGTCCAAGTTGCCGCGAGTGGTGGAAGTCTTTGCGCGACGGCTGCAGGTGCAGGAGCGTCTGGGCGAGCAGATCGCAAATGCCTTGCACGACGTCCTGCAGCCCAAGGGCGTGGGTGTCGTGATTGACGCGGTGCATTTGTGCATGATGATGCGCGGCGTGGAGAAACAGAGTTCGCGCACCATCACGTCGTCGCTGCGCGGTCTGTTTCGCGATGACGCAAAAACGCGGAGCGAGTTTCTGGGTCTCGCGCATGGACAGGCGAAGCCCTTTTGAGTGCGGTAACGGGGCAGGCACTCGCGGGGCATCACGCACTCGTGACCGGCGCATCGCGCGGCATCGGTCGCGCGATCGCTGAGGCGCTGGCCGGCGCGGGCGCTCAGTTGACGCTGGTGGCGCGGGGTGTTGGCGCGTTGCACGACGTGGCGACGGCCATTGGTGGGCACGCAAGTATCGCGCCCTGTGATGTGACCGACGCCGTGGCAGTGGCCGCGCTGGTCGAGTCGCTGAGCGCCGCAGGGCACGCCCCCGACATCCTGGTCAACAACGCCGGACTTTTCCCGCTGGCCATGCTTGATGTCATGGACCTCGTCGAGTTCGAACGCGCGATCCGTGTGAATCTGGTGGCGCCGTTTTACGTGTTGCGGGCGTTGTTGCCCGCAATGAAGACTCGCGGCGCCGGACACGTGGTCACCATTGGTTCGGTTGCCGACCGTACCGTGCTCGCCGGCAACGGCGCCTATGCGGCCAGCAAGCATGGTCAGCGGGCGATGCAGGAAGTGCTGCGCCAGGAACTGCGAGGCACTGGCGTGCGAAGCACCCTGGTATCGCCGGCGGCGACCGACACACCGATCTGGGACGCGATCGATCCGGACAACAGGCCGGGTTTCCCAACGCGGGCCAGCATGCTGCGTCCAGCTGATGTGGCTCAAGCGGTGCTGTGGGCGGTCACCAGACCGGCGCATGTCAACGTTGACGAGGTGCGGCTTTCCAGTTCGTAGTGCAGTTTCTTACCATCCCCGCCGCCTTCCACCTTTCGAGGTCCCGCCATGAACTCGCTCCGCATGATCCTGGTCGCTGCATTGTCAGCGGTCGCGACCGCGTCGCCCGCCAACGATTCGTTGCAGTCGATGAGTTTTTTCATTACCAGTGTTGGCGGCGGCGACGGCGCCAAGCTTGGTGGATTGGCCGGTGCCGATCGTCACTGTCAGAGCCTCGCTGAAGCGGCCGGTGTGACGGGCAAGACGTGGCACGGATACTTGAGTCAGCAGGCGAAGGGCGATGTTATGGCCGTCAGCGCGCGCGATCGTATCGGCAAGGGACCGTGGGTGAACGCGAAGGGTGTCGTCGTCGCGACCAGTGTTGATGACTTGCACAGCGACAACAACAAACTGTCCAAGGACAACAGCCTCACTGAGAAGGGCGCGATGGTGAACGGTCGCGGTGACACGCCCAACACACACGACATTCTGACTGGCGCAGGTCTCGATGGACGGGTGTCGTCCGACACCACCGACTCGACGTGTCAGAATTGGACCAGCAACACCGCTGGCGCTGCGTCCGTGGGACATCATGACCGGCAGGGCGGTGGCGCCAATCCGACGTCGTGGAACAGCGCGCACCCATCGCGTGGCTGCAGTCAGGAGAATTTGCGTGGCAGTGGCGGTGCGGCCCTGTATTACTGTTTCGCGGTATGAGCTGACAGGAACTGCTGGTTCGCGTCGTTCGCGTCAAGCAGTTTCACTGACGTCCTGAGTTGCGATAAGTTGAACGATGCGAATCGAGGTCATCGAACTGCTCCGTTGCCCAGCGGCGCATGAGTCTTCTCCGCTGGTGACTGTGGCCATTCGTCGTGACGGCGATCGGCTGATCGAGGCGACGTTGGGCTGCGCGGTGTGCCGGGCCGAGTATCTGTTGCGCGACGGCATCGCGTATCTCGGTGGTAGCGGTGGGCATTCGTCGTTCGATGCGGATGGGGTCGTCGATCCTATGCGGATCGCAGCGCTGCTCGGCCTTGGTGATCCGGGATCACGCGTGATGCTGGGGGGTGCACTAGGCGGAGCAGCGGCCGCGATCGAAGACGCGACGGGCGCGCGGTGTATTGTCGCGAACGGACCGCGCGCCGCGGCCGTCGAGACGCGATTCGATCAACTCGTCATCGGCGACGGTGATGCCATACCGCTTGCCAATGCGTCACTCGCCGGACTGGCCGTCGACCGAACGACGATCGCGCTGTTGGCAGACGCGACGCGTGTGGTGCGTTCAGGTGGACGCGTCGTTGCGCCCGTTCACGCGCCAGTCCCCGATGGTTGCCGAGAACTGGCGCGCGACGATGACGAATGGGTGGCGGAGGTAGAAGTGTCCGCGAGTGCTCCGGTCGTCATACAGATGGGACGACCGACGACGCGCTGACTACTTCGCGGCGGTCGGTGGTGCGCCGTCCGTGTTGTTGATATCGCGGATGGCCTTCCAGCTGCCGTCGGCCTGACGTTTCCACAGCGTCATGTACTTGC
>JANLVM010000943.1:0-3258 GCA_031364015.1 Gemmatimonadaceae bacterium | reverse complement strand
GCGATCCCGAAGTCCACCACCAGCGCATGGCGATCGGCGATCATCACGTTGTCGGGCTTGATGTCACGATGCAGCACGCTACCTCCGTTCCCAGTTGGGCAACGGCGTAAAGTGTTTGTTCAATCTCGTGGTGCTCGGCGGCGCCGACCACTTCAAGGCTGATCTCTGCGGAGCGGCCCGGACGCTGCAGCATCACCTGGGTGTTGGAGGCAATCGCGTTTTTATCGCAGACTGAGTGAACGCGGCCCGCTTACCCGCCGAGCTGGCGGTAGTACACCGTTGTCCCGCGTAGCTTGCCGTACGGTAGCAGCGCATAGCCGGGAATCTCGCCGACCCGTATCCACCCCAGGCGCTCGTACAGCCGAGCGGCGCCACTGTCGGTGATGGTGTCAAGCACGAGCAACGTCTTGCCGCACTCGCGCGCAGTGATTTCGGCGCTGCTCATCAGCGCGGCCCCCAGTCCGCCGCGGCGCGCGCGACGATGCACCAGCATCTTGGAGAGATCGGCCCGATGCGGTTGGTTTTCGGGTTGATCCAACACCAATTGCACGGTACCGCAAATGCCCTGCGCGTCGTCCGCCACCAACAACGCACGCGCCGTTGACGCGACGCCGTGCGCCACATGACGCCAAAACTCCAGCGCGCGTTCGCGAGACAACGGGTGCATGAAGCTTACCGACGCACCGCCGTCGACACAGTCGATCAACACGTCGGCCAGTTGGTGAATCTGCGCTTCGTCCACCACCAGCAGGCGTCGCACCGACCACTCCGTCGGCTTCATCGGCGTGCACTCGGGTGTGACGCGATCACGACCACGTAGCGCGCCGACCGTCGCGTGGGGTTGTGAAACATTGTTGGACGATCCAGGTGCATCGCCAGACAGTCGCCGGTGCGAAGTCGGTGTCGTGCGGTCCCGATCGCGATATCGATCGCGCCCTGGAGTATCCACACTTGCTGAAACACGCGTTCACTTCGCGCGCCGGTCTCAAACGCGACGCGCGCGCCGGCCGGAAAGTGCGCCCTGCTCGGCGCGGAGCGCGCTGACGCGTTCGGCGATTCGCTGATCCAGGCTCGATGAGGGTTCTGGTACCATGGACGCAATGTCCAGAACAGTGGAATGCGTGTCAAGTGTGCGACCCCTCGGTGAGTCATGTCGCCTCCAATTCGATCGAGTGTGGTGGCTACGAACGGAGATCGGTTTGCGCCTTCTCCAGCCAGCGCAAGTCGTCCTGTGCCATGTCCAGCGTATAGAACGCGTTCACGTCCTGACGTATTGCCCGTTGAAAATCCGCATGCATGGCTTCATAGCCCATGGTATCGCGCAGGTACACGCGCAGGCGGCGTTTTTTACCGGAGGTGAGGCTCGCGAAGCCATTCGATTCGAAGGTGACTTCACCCTGCGTTCCCTGCACCTTGGACACGCGCGCGCCGCCAAACGGTGCCGGCAATTCCCACGAGTGCGCCAGGGTTCCCATCGCGCCATTCGCGTATCGGAGCACCGTGAGCGAACTCCGGTCGGCTTCCGCTGAGGCGCCGACGCGAAACCCGTGAGCATCCTCGACATCGAGTCCAATGCGCGCGGCGAGACTGATCCAGTGCACACCTGACTCAAAGAGCGCCCCTCCGCCGGAAATCGCCGGATCGGCGCGCCAGCCTTTCGCCTCCTGCCGTCGCGTCGCGTTCAGCGACACGAACCGCACGTCGCCGATGTCGCCGTTGGTGATGATCTCGCGCAGATCTCGGGCGATCGGTTTGTAGATGTAGTTCTCCGCCACGAATACGCGCCGTCTGGCAGCAGTTGCCGCGCTGCGGACGAGATCGACATCCGATACCTTCGGAAATGCCGGCTTCTCTACAATGACGTGTTTCGTGGCGCCTAGCGCCATGAGCGCGAGCGGAACATGCGTGGACGTCGGTGTGGCAATCAAGACCACCTGCACATGAGGGTCTGCCAACCCCTCTTCGTACGAGCTCCACGAGGCGACGCCGCCAAACCGCGCCCGATGTTCCTCCGCGCGACCGGGCGTGCGACTCGCGTAGGTCAACTCAATACCCGGCATCGCGCGAAGGACGCGACTATGGATGCGTGTCGCCAGTCCGCAGCCAAGGAACAGCACACGCAGCGGAGTACTCGCTAACATCACGCGAGAACGACCAGCGAAAGTAGCGCCACCCGAATCGCGACATAGGCCGGCACAAAGCGGTGCCGTCGGCGCAGCATGTCCGGATGCGTGACCGGTTTTCCGGCGAACTTTCCGCGTGGTCGCGAAGGAAAGCAAAACGTCTTGTAGTTCTCCGACGCCGCGCGCTCATATCCAACGGCCGCGATGGCCGCCAGCAACACACTCGACGTCAGGGGAAACAGCAATAGCGCAAAAGCTGTGGTGAGCGCCGGACTGCGGAAGAACTTGAGTTTTTCGAATCCTTCGATCGGTGCATCCTTCCACGCACCACCGACGGCGATCACCAGTCCGACCAGAAAGCCGACAGCGCCAGCCTGGCGCCACGTGCCACCGGTTCCTATTATCTGCGCCATCACGACCGCAGCGCCCACGAGCACGGCAACGTACGCGATGCCCGCCGCAAACCGGACCGCGCGACTCTTTACCGGCACACCTCCAATAGCAAACTGCATGGGAATCGCGTACTTCGCTTGATCCTCCACACGAACGAACGTCTTCCACACTTCCACGATCACACGCTCGACCGCATACGAAAGCCCGAACAGCACCAGCAGTGCGCCCGCGTTCAGCATGTCGAGATCGAGACGCCGCTGCAGCATCACTGCGGACACCGCACCGATGGTGATACTCCTCGCAAAGCGCGACCATCGGAATCCTTCGTGCGCCGCATCCTTGTACATACCCCAGATCGACGCATCTGCGCCAGCGGCCGCGCCGACTATTGCGGCGACTAGCGTGTGGATCATGCCGTCCGTCATGTAAGTCTCCATCACGCGTGCACCAGCAGTCGACGGTTGGGGCGAGCTTTCGGGAGGACATCAGGCGCGATCTCTGCACCGATCCGCAACGCATTCGCGGCGATGGTCAGACTGGGGTTCACTCCCGCCGATCGCGGCAACGCGCTCCCATCGGTGACATAGAGATTGTCCAGCCCGCGAAAACGTCCGAAGGCATCCAGGGGCGCCGCGCGTTCATCGGGACCCATGCGTACGGTTCCGAGTGCGTGCGAAAACGTGTTGATCGGCTGTACCCACGTGGCCATCGCGCCCGCCTCGCGCATGATGGCTTTGGCGCG
>JANLVM010000933.1:0-9949 GCA_031364015.1 Gemmatimonadaceae bacterium | reverse complement strand
TGCCATCTCGGTAAGTCGCGTCAACCGCCGCCGCCACCCCCGCCCCCGCCAAAGCCGCCAAAGCCGCCGCCACCGCCGCTTCCTGCCGTACCCGACCGAATACCAATCAGTGTGCGTTTGTCCATGAACCCGGCCAGCTGCGTGGGCAACAGCCGATACTGCGCCGCGGTGATGAGCCGACGCAAATCCGGCGCAACATGAATCAGCAAGTCCACCGTCTGTTCACGCGCATGCTTGTACTTGTCGTACGCCGCTCCGTGGTTGAAACGATCCGGCAGGTCGGCCAGGAACCGGGCGACTGGCGTCCAGATCGAATCCGACTTGAGCACATACCGATGATTGAGCGTGGCAATGCTGTCTGCTTGCCGTCGCGTGAGTTTGAGTGAATCTGCCTGTTGCAGGAGTTGCTGCATCGGGTTGATGAGGCCCACGTTTGCCGTGCCACGCAACTGCTGGAGGGTCGGCTTGTTGCCGGGACGGGTGCGGCCCCGATCGAGCTGCTGCATCAGCTGCTGCTGTTCGCGAGCCGGACCGATATCGAAGCGCAGGATGGCCGTGATGGACGTGGGCGTGCGGAACGGGTTCTGCGACGGTCGCGTCGACCCGAAGCGCTCGTTCACTTCGTACCTGAATGATCGCGTCGCCGCATCGAATCCGCGGACATACAACAACTGCTGCTCGGGCTGAATGTTCATGCCCCACCCCTTGAGGTGATCTTCGCCGTTCAGCAAGCGGTCGATTCCGCCAAGCGGGTTGGTGATCTGCACCGACAGGTTCGCGCGCTGCGGCAAGCCGATGCGCAGCGAATTGAACGACATGCCCAGATTGCCGCTCATGGTCCACGGGCCTTCGCACGAGTTGCGTCCGGCCAGCTTGCCCAATTGCGAACGCAGGCATGCCGTTGCTTCACGCGTGCCGGTGGCCAACAACGTTTGCATGCCGGCCGCCACGAGCGGGTCACTCGCGGTGGCGGGATTGTAGATAAACGCCCGATCGTTACCGAAACTGTCGCCGTTCACGTCGCCCTGCACGAGCGGGGAGTACAGGATCCCCGAGCGCAACCCGGCAGACCACGAGATCCGCATGGTATTCAGCCAGTTGTAACTCCACGAGTACTGCACCTGGTGACGCGAGAAATTCTGTCCGGGCGACCAGTCGCGGGAGCGCGGATCGGCCACCGTGCTGGTGAATCCGTTATACTGCTCGCGCACGTCGGCCAGCACGTACGACAGGCTCCAGCCCCACCGCGAACTGAAGGAGATCGGGCGAATGCTCAACGTGAGCTGCCGACTCTCCGACTGCAGATCGGAGCGCTGTTCCGTCACGCGACCATACGTCTCCACCACTCGCGATCCACGCCACGCGATGGCACCCGTGGTCGGGACGATCGAGGAGACCGGGACGTAGATGGGCCGATTGCCTTCGTTGGCCAGATCGAAATGCTGCCTGCCGGGGAAGTTGATGTCGATGCCGCCGGGCTGCAGCTGGTTGCGCGACCACGTGGCGTCGACGGTTGCCGAGAGCCGATTCTTCAGGATCGCGCCACTCCATTGCAGGTTGGAGCGCAGTGATCGCTGCGCCAGATACCCAGGGCTGAACAGCGTGACGTTGGGCGCGCTGTTGGAGAACACCGTGCCACTCGTGCCGTCGGCGCAGTTGGTGGGGATACTATGGACGTTGGCGGCGTACTGCGTCCAGTCAGGGATCGGCGCCGCAATACCAAGGCAGGTGAGCGCCTGAAGTCCCGACGGCAATCCCGTGTTGTCCACCGCGCCCTGGATGAGTTGCAATCCCGGCGTGTTCTGGAAGACACCGAAGCCGCCACGCACCACGGCGCGCGGCGCGCGGGCCATCCCGGGCAGCAACGTGAGCTGATCGGCCTGACCGTACGTCCACGAGAACCCGACACGCGGACTGAGGTACAGCGTGTTGGGAATGACGGAGTTGTCGCGACCAAACGCACTCTGCACCGCCGAATTCTGATCGGGCCCTGCCAGGTATTTGTTGCCGTCGATACGCGCGCCGTACTGAATCTGCACGTCGTTGGTCGGACGCCACGCATCACCCAGCGACATCGCACCGACCATCTGACTGCCACTCCGGCGTCGGGGCGCGAGCTGGCGCGTGAACGACGCGGGCACGTTGGCGTCGAGTTCCGCCAGCGAGTTGTACGTGAAGGTGCCGAGCTGATTCTGCGTAAAGTCCTGCCAGTAACTGTCACGACGCAGTTCGGAGGTGAGCTTCACGCGATGCCGGTTGTCGCTGCTGAACCAGGAGAGGGTGTTGTTGCCGGCTAGCGTGGCGTTTTGCGACGCCGTGTTGAGGTTGGTGCTTCCCGCAAATGTCAGGGCTCGCACCGATGCGGAGCCGTCGTCGAGCGACGAGTTCACGCGGACCGTACCGGCCGGCAGATTCACGAACGGTTCAGCCGTGTTCTGCGACAGGTTGTATCCGAACGTGGTTTCGGTGAACAACCCGAACAGGCCCACCTGTCCACTGTGCCGAAGCTGCGACGAACCGCCAAACGACGAGCGCGTCCCATCGCGTGATGGCGTGAACAGCGCCGTCTGACCGTTGCCCACCGGTGAGGTCCGATTGACGTTACCGCTCAGCGTGGCGGTAAACGTGTTGCCCCGTGTCGAATTGGGTTGCACGACGTCGAAGCTGCCGAGGAACGATCCAACATCGCGAACGCGCTGCGAGGAATACTCGGCGACATTGAACGGTGCCTGCTGCGCGTGCAGGATAGTGAGCAGACGCGTTACGGAATCGGCGGCAACGCCCACGGTCTGGAATCCGAGATCGTCGCTGTTGAGCAACGTCTGCAAGTCCTGCAGGCGACGATCAAGCTGGAACGACGAACTGTAAAACGCCTGATCCGGCTTGAGCGGACCCGACGCGGAGCCTCCCAAGGACAGATTGGTGTATTGCTGTGCGGTGGCGAGGCCGGCCTTATCCATCCACTGCATGGGCGGCGCGATCAGATTCGAGCTCAGCGCGCGATTCCGGAAGTTCGAACCCGAGCTCGTGCGCACTTGTAGCTGTCCGCCGGAAAAACCACCGCGCGCCACATCGTACGTCGACGTGGACAGGGTCGTGCGCACACTGGCGTCGCGCGGGACGGTGGCATCGCCGAAGTTCAGTCCATTCAGCTGGGTGTTATTCTGGTCGCCGCCTAAGCCGAACACGGAGAACGCATCGGCGGCACCGTCGGCGCCCAACAGCAACTGCACACCCGGAATCGACGCCGCCATCGCCGCGAGATCGCCCATCTGCTCGGCAGTGAGGAACCCGGGATCGGCGGTCACCGCCCGTTCCGTCCCGCTGACATCCGAGACCGTATCGCTGCGTGAGGCGATGGCCTGTCCCGAAACGCGCACCGACTCCAGCGTCACCGTCGCGGGACTCATGCGCGCATCTGCAATCAGGATTTCCTGATCGGCCGTGCGCAACAGTTGATAGCGTCGTGGCGTGAAGCCGAGTGCGGTGAAGGACACCCAGTAGTTACCCTCTCCCCCGGGAAAGGAAATCTGGTACCGACCATTCCTGTCAGTCCGTGCCGTGCGACTGACGTTGCCGGTCAGTGTGGTGGCCGTCACCAGCACGCTGGGAACGGCCAGGGTGTCTGGGCCAAGGACGCGGCCGCGGATGATATCGACGGATTGCGCGCCGACCGCCGCCGCCGCCAGCAGGATCAATCCGAGCGCCGTCGTAAGACGGCGAAAAAATGGGTGATGAGTCACGTTGGACTTTGACGAGGAGCAGCACGTTTCGTTAAGCAGCAAATCCCACCGGGCATGCCAGACCCGCAATGTGATCACGCCGGTGACCGCAGGATTCGTTGGAATGCCTGGTGTACGGACGAGAGGCTTCTGTCGTTGACCGTGAGGCGCGGTATCTTGTCGTGATGGAGATTCTCCGCGACCCGCTCTGGAACAACGTGCGTCTTGATGCGCTGGCCTTGGCGCTCCTCGACACGCCCGTCGTTCAACGACTGCGCTATGTCCGACAGCTGGGGCTCGCCTACCTCGTCTACCCCGGGGCGACGCATTCTCGCTTCGAACACGCGGTGGGTGCCTATCACCTCGCGGGCGTTGCCATGCGGTTGCTCGACGAACAGGGCGCACTGCACGGGATGGCCGCCCGCGACACGGCGGTGGTGCGAGCCGCAGCACTGCTACACGACGTAGGTCACTATCCTTTTTCGCACGCGCTCGAGGAAATCGGCGTGACACATCACGAGGAGATCGCGCGACCGCTCCTCCTGCAGGGACCCGTCGCAGACATCCTCACGCACGCGCTCGGAGCGGATGCGCCTCGTGAGGTCGTGGCGCTGATCAGCGGCGAGAGCGCGAGTCCATTGCAGGGCCTCATCTCGGGCTCGGTCGATCTGGACAAGATTGAGTACCTCAAGCGCGACGGGATGATGTGCGGTGTCCCGTACGGCGAAATCGATGTGGATCGACTGCTGAACTCCTTGGTGCTGGTCGTGCATCCGGAGCACGGACGACGCACCGTCGGTGTGCATGAAAAAGGGCTTTCGGCCATCGAGTCGCTGCTCTTCGCGAAGTATCAGATGTACCGAAACGTGTATTGGCATCACGCGGTGCGGAGCGCCACCGCCATGTACAAGCGGCTGGTGGCCGTGAGCCTCGAAGTCGGCATTGTGACGGCCGCCTTCGTGGCCCGCGCGACGGACGAAGAGCTGTTGGTACATCTCGATACCCCAGCACTTCCCGCCGACGCGCGCGCGCAGTGGCACGGACTGCGCGTGCGCCGGTTGCACAAACGCGCCTACGAACAACCGGCCGCAACACTCGGCGACGACGTCGGCGAGTGGATCGCGTCAGACTACGCGCTCACACGACGCGTCGAAGATGCGCTGGCGCGCGAGTTGGGTATGCCACTGGGTGCGCTGTTGCTGGACTATCCGGTGAAGACCCAGATGCTTGGGCTGGAGCTGCCGATGCTGCGACGCAACGGAGACGTCGAGCTGCTTACCGCCGCCGGCTGGGAAGGCGCCATGAACCTGCCGCGTTTGAGCGACGAGTTCTATCGCAGCGCACGTCGGCTTCGCGTGTTCACAGTCGATCGTGCGCCGATTCCCGCCGAGCGGGTGCTGCGGCTCCTGCAGCAGGACGTCGACTCGGTGCGCGATCGCCTCGATCAGGGCGCGTCACTCTTGCGGTGACTTCCCCTTCTCGCAGCGCGACGCTCCGGATTTCGCCGCTTCAAGCAGCTCCACCGCCTCGGTAGTAATGCCTTTGCCTCGATCGCGAGCATAGAACTGCCGGATGCCGGCGTGCAACGAGTCGCTGCTTACCTGACTGCGTACGCCGTGAGCCCACTCGCGAATCTCGCGTGGCAATTCCACGATGCACCCCACGTCGCGACCATCGGCGTCCAGCAGCACGATCGTCGGTGTGGCGACACGTCCGTCGAGCGAGCGATGTGACTCCTGCACGGCTCGTCCCTGCTCTGGCAACACAATCCGGAGGTCGAGCCCGGGGACTTGCTCCGCCAACTTCGCCAGATAGGGCACCGAGTTCATGGAGTCCCCGCAGCGATCGACCGCGATTACCAGGAGGTGCCACGATCCGCCCACGGCCCGCGCGCGCGCCAACACCGTGTCATCGACCCGAGAACTATCGCGAACTTGCAACCATCCCTCGCGCCGCGCTCGGGCGGCAGCCAGGAAATCGGCAAAGGTCTGTCCACTGGATTGAAGCTGCAGCAAAGTGCTGTCGGCGGCGACTGCGCAACGTGACCGCGTTGGCATCGCCGCGACCGTGTGGGGCACCAGCACGACGAACACCAGGGTCACGACCGCGCGCATCAGCAACATCATAAGATTCTCCATCGACACATCATGAGGCAGGGCGCTTCGATCGGCCATGCGACTCCGCCAGCTTCCGACCGATGCCGCGATAAAAAGCCGCATCAAGTGGCTTTCCCTCTTCATCGAGCGACATGGCACAGCGTTCGAGCGCGTACAGAATGTTGCCCAGATAGACGTGCGCGAGCTCGGGTACCGACATCTCGACCGAGGGCGACTCGTCCCAGCGCTCAGGCACGCGGCGCAGCGGGCAACTCGCCAGTGGTCCCCGTCGGCATCCCGTGCACGGACAGCACCTGAATGACGATGGCCGTGATGTTGTCCAAGCCACCGCGCCGGTTCGCTTCGGTGATCATGGCGTCGACCATACGTCCCGGGGTCGCACGTGTCTCAAAGATTTTTTTGAGCTGCGGGTCCTCGACCATTCCCGTCAAGCCGTCGGAACAGATAAGGTAGAGATCGCCGTTCTGGAACTCGCCTTGCAGGACATCGGCTTCCACCGAAGCGTTGGCCCCTACGCAGCGGGTGATCACGTTGCTGTAGGGGTGATATCGGGCCTGCTCGGGCGTCAGGAAGCCCGCGTCCACCTGCTCCTGGACGTACGAGTGATCTTTGGTCACCTGCCGAAAGACCCCGTCACGCACAAGGTAAATACGAGAATCGCCAATGTGACCGATAATCCATCGTCCGCCTCCCATAAGGAGGCACGACGCGGTGGTGCCCATGCCCTGCTTATCGGCCTCTTCGATGGTCCTCTCGTAGATCGTCTTGTTGGCCTCCCGGAGCGCATGAGCCATGGTCGCCAGCGGCGTCGGCCCAAAAAGATCGCGGGTGCCGGCAAGCTCGCGGGCCACGATCTGAACAGCCATTTCGCTCGCCACCTCGCCCGCTGCGTGGCCTCCCATGCCGTCTGCGACAATGAAAAGCCCCCGCTCGGAATCGGCGTCGGCGTAAAGGCTGTCTTCGTTACCTGCTCGAATGCGCCCGACGTCGGTGCCGGCGGCGACGGAAAGCTGCACGTGGATGGGGTGGTCTTGGCCCGAGGGAACTTATAGAGGAAGTCGAAGGTACCCGTGCGCCGCGCCTATTCGCAAGCGCAGCGCGGGGTCTGATGGAGCTGGGTTCGACCGATTTCACCCCCGCCGCCCCCCCACCCCGACCGGTCCTGGCGCGCGGGGAGGTTTCGGCTCCTGAAGGGTTGCATTAGCATTCGGGGCGCCCGCCAGCACAATCTCAAAGGTTTCGATCTGGACATTCCCCGCCGAGCCTTGACGGTCGTGACGGGCGTCTCAGGATCGGGGAAGTCGTCACTCGCCTTCGACACCCTGTACGCCGAGGGGCAACGTCGGTACGTGGAGTCGCTGTCGGCGTATGCCCGTCAGTTCCTCGAACGCATGGAAAAGCCGCTGGTCGACTCGATTGACGGCCTGTCGCCTGCGGTCGCGATCGAGCAAAAGAACCCGACGCGCACGTCGCGTTCGACGGTCGGCACAGCGACGGAGATCTACGATTACCTCCGGGTGCTCTGGGCTCGGATCGGGCGGACGCACTGTCGCCTGTGCGACCGTGAGTTGCGTCCGGATACGGTGCAGTCGGTCACAGACGTTGCCATGATGTTGCCGACCGGATCCCGTTTTGCCGTTGCCTGTCCGCTGATTCGTTCGCTCGATGTGACCCACGCCGTGATCGACGAAAATCTGCGGGCCCGTGGCTTCGTTCGCATTGCGCTGGGCGAGCGGGTACTGCATCTCGACGACTTGCACGCCGAAGGCATCGATCTGGCGGCGGCGCCCTCGGTGCATATCGTGGTGGATCGACTCCGCGCTGACGCCACGATGCGCGGACGTATCGCCGATGCGGTGCATACCGCGTTCAACGAAGGCGACGGAGATGTCGTTCTGCTGCTTGCTGAACCCGTGATGCCGCCACCCCAGTTGAATCCGGCAGCGGCCGGTGCGTTGGTCACCCGATTGGCATTCACCGAGCGATTTGAGTGCCCCAACGATGGGACGCGGGCGCCGATCCCCACGCCCCAGCTGTTTTCGTTCAATAATCCCCGCGGTGCGTGTCCAACCTGCAATGGATTCGGCGCGAACCTCACGTACGACCTGTCACTCATCGTTCCGAACGTCGAGCGCTCGGTGCGCGAGGGCGCGATCGATCCGTGGACCGCGCCGCGGTACGAAAAGCAGCGGCGCACGGTGGTGGAGTTCGCGCGGTCACTCGGCGCGTCGCCCGATACGCCGTGGCGTCAGCTCCCGGAGGCGGCGCGCGCGCAGTTGCTGCGCGCGAAGACCCGCAGCTACACGGGCATCTATCCCTTTCTCGAGGCCCTCGAGGACAAGCGCTACAAACAGTACATCCGTATTTTCCTGCGCAAATACCAGCGCGCCCAGCCGTGCACCGACTGTGGCGGGACCAAGCTGCAACCGGACGCGCTCCAGGTACGCGTTGATGGCCGCCACATCGCGCAGGTGACGTCCCTGCCGGTGCGGGATTTGCGCGAGTGGATCGACGGCGTGTCGCTCACCGACACCGAGCATCAGATTGCCGACGCGGTGCTCCGCGAAGCGCGGGCGCGTACGCGATTTCTGGCCGACGTGGGACTCACCTACCTGACCCTCGACCGTGCGACTCGCACACTGTCGGGTGGAGAAGCGCAGCGCATCACCCTCGCCAACGCGTTAGGGGCGGCGTTAGTGGATGCCATGTACGTGCTGGACGAACCCAGTATCGGCCTGCATGCGCGCGACCTCGACCGATTGCTCACACTGCTCAAGTCCCTTCGGGATCACGGCAACACGGTCATCATGGTCGAACACGATCTCGAGGCCATGCGCATTGCCGACTACATGGTGGAGCTCGGACCCGGTGCTGGCGAGCAGGGTGGGCACGTCGTCTTCGCCGGCCCAATGCGTGACGCCGCCCAGAGTCCGCTGACGGGACAGTATCTCACAGGCGCGCGAACGAGCCCGATCCCCGCAAAGCGTCGCGCCGTTGGCCCGCGGTGGATCGATTTACGTGGGGCGACGGCGCACAACGTGCATGGAGTAGACGTGCGCATCCCGATTGGCGCCATGACCGTGGTCACCGGCGTATCGGGGTCGGGGAAGAGCACGCTGGTTCACGACATTCTCTTTCATGCGATTGAGTCGCGCCTGCACGGCGGGCATTCGGCCAAAGAACACCTGGGCGAGACCGTTGGGCAGTTCACGTCACTCACTGGCGATGAGGTCATTGATGATGTCGTGCTGGTGGACCAGTCACCCATTGGCAAGTCCCCGCGATCGAATCCCGTGACGTACGTGAAGGCCTATGACGAGATTCGTCGGCTGTTCAGCGAAACGCCGCTGGCGCGCACGCGAGGATACGGTCCCGGACACTTCTCCTTCAATGTGAAAGGCGGTCGCTGCGAAACGTGCGAAGGTGCCGGGGCGATTGAGGTGGAGATGGTGTTCATGGCCGATGTGTTCGTGCCCTGCGACGCCTGCGGCGGGAAACGTTTCAAGGCCGACGTGCTCGAAGTGCGTTTCAAGAACAAGACGATTGCCGACGTGCTGGAGCTCACGATCGACGAATCGATCAAGTTCTGGCCGCGCGAGGACAAACTGGCGCAGGCGCTGTGGCACGTGCAGCAGGTCGGACTCGGCTATCTGCGACTCGGACAGCCGGCCACCACGCTATCGGGCGGCGAAGCGCAGCGACTGAAGATTGCGCGTGAACTGGCGTTGGCGGCGAAGGGTGGCGCGCGAAAGCTGTACGTGCTCGACGAACCAACCACCGGATTGCATCTCGAGGACATTCGGCGGCTGGCGACGGTGTTCGAGCGGCTCCTGGAGCAAGGCCACACGTTGGTGATCATCGAGCACAATCTCGATGTGATCAAGCTGGCCGACTGGATCGTTGATATGGGACCCGACGGCGGTGATGGCGGCGGACGAGTGGTCGCGATGGGGCGACCGGAGGAAATTGTCGCGGTGCCGGCGAGTCATACGGGGCGCTGGTTGCGGAAAGTTCTCACGCCAGGCTGAGCAAATCGACACAACAGCAACGACGCTATCGGCAAAAAGAGGCTATTGGCTATTGGCTATTGGCTATTGGCTTATCGCTTTT
>JANLVM010000228.1:0-2209 GCA_031364015.1 Gemmatimonadaceae bacterium | reverse complement strand
GCCAGTCGCCGATCTTCGCGAGCAACGGGCCGGGCCGGTCGGACGGCGACCGCACCTCCACGACGAGGTCTGGTGCGAAATCGGCGTACCCGTCCGGGATGGCGCCATCGCAACGTTCGCGAGAGATATACGCGGCGTCGGGGGCGCGTACGGTATCCGGGTCACGCGAAAGCCAGAAGCCGGAATCGCCACACACGAGCCGTCCCCGCGTTCGTTCAACGCGCCGCGCGTCCCGGTCGCGCGTGAGGTACATGCTCAGGGCACCAACGATGCGCGCTTCGATCTCGCCATGCCGGCCCCCGGGCGGCTCCCGGACGAGCAGGCGCCCGCGCACGAGTTCCACGCGCTGGTCCGGTGCGGGATACGCCAGCAATTCGTCGGCGGTCATCAGCGCGGCGGGTGTCATCACGCGCGGCATCCCCTCAAGCTGGGTGGAGGTCATGCGCCAACGATACGTCGCGGCGTCAGCGCCCTGTCATCGGGTAACAGACAAAAGCTACGCCGCGCGTTGCGCCGAGTCTACTCGGCGCGCCGAGACCGCTTCGGCGCGGAACGGATACGTGACGCGTCTAGCCACGATTCCTGATGTATTCCTGAAACGGCGGGTAATCGCGCAGCAATTCACCGATCAGCTCGTAGTGGGCAAAGTTGTCGTTGAAGGAACGGTAGTCGAGCAATGACACGGCACACGCCTTGTCCCCGAGTGCGGCCGCGATGTAGGCACGCGCGACGCGCCGGCATGCGCCCGGCAGTGCGCCATAGCACAGGTCGGCCAACTGTTCGGGTGTTGTCGCCGTCGCCAGAACGGAATCGACGCCAAGCGCCAGTGCGCGCTTGCCTTGCATGGCCAGTGCAACGCCGCGCATGCGGAGTCCGATGATACTTCGCGGATCCTCGCGGAGCACGTCATCGGCGCTGGACTCCAGCGCTGCCCACTGGCGTGTGGCCGCCAGCAGTTCGAGTCGACCACGCCTCTCCAGCCACAGCCGGAACATGGGCGTTTCCACGCTGCTCGGCACTCCCGACGGCGGCGCCACTCGTACGGACGCGGCGATCTGCGGCGAGGGTCGTTCGTCGCAGGCAGCGACGACGGCCAGACCAGCGAACATGATCGAGCGCATTTGGGTCACACGGTTCTCCGGGCGCAACTGACGCAGCACACGCGGCGATTCAACCCTGAGCGCGCTATTTCGATGCCACGCGGTGCAGATGCTGTCGCCATCCTTGGTAAATCTTTCACCAGGAGGCCGTTTGCAGTACACCATTCGTTGCAAAGGTCGTGTGCTTGGCACGACCACACTCGACTTCTACCATCTGATACATGGACAGCACTCCGGCTGGCTCCACCCGGAGCCCGACGCCGATGACCTGCTCAACGCGATATCTATCGGATCCGCATGGATACGCGCGTGGCTGATGCGAGGTGACACGCTCAACGACGGCCGCCGTCTGACGCAGCCGGAGTTCGAGACATCCCGGGAGTGCGAAGCGATCTCCGCCGCGGTCGCCGCGCGCTCGCACCTTGTGCTGACGTTGCATCGCGAGGACGGGTCAGAACTCCCGACACGAGAGATCATCCTGCAGGATCGGATCTATTGGGACACCCCGGGGATTGATGACGAAGACCCCTACGAAGGACTGGACGACCAGAAGCGCGCGGAGCTCGAGGCGTCTGTCAAGCACGATCTCGCGGTGATGAGCGAATGGAATCAGGAGGAGTACGGAGAATCGACCACATCGATCATGGACGACGACGAGTGGCGCAAGCTCCTCGAGACCCGCTGGCGGGATGCGGAGGAATCGCGCTACCAGGTGCACCTGCGGCTGGCGAACCCCGACGACCTCCCGTCGCATCTCGCATGGCTCACGGAGAACGCCGAATGAACACCAGCGCATCGCAGCACACCGACACGCTTCGCGCTCCGCGATGCGAGCGTCAGAGGCGACGGGCTCGTAGAGGGCGTCGAACTGGGAGACTGGTCGCAGGTCCGCGCCCTCATCTACGACGACACCGCGCGGTGATCGCGGTCGACACCAACGTCCTGGCGCAAGCGCATCGACAGGATGCGCCATTCCAGTCGGCCGCGAAAGCAACGTTGGAGGAATTGGCGGCTGGCCCAGCACCGTGGGCCATTCCATGGCCGTGCGTGCACGAGTTTCTGGCCATCGTGACACATCCACGCATCTTTCGCACGCCGTCCCCGCCCAC
>JANLVM010000911.1:0-3533 GCA_031364015.1 Gemmatimonadaceae bacterium | reverse complement strand
GCCGTGCGGCGTGGCACCGGCGATTCGCCGCACTCGCAGTCATCGGGCGCATGGGTCTCACGAATTACCTCTGGCAGTCGGTCGCCATGTCGTTGCTCTTTCTGCCATACGGGCTTCAGCTTGATGGAAAGCTCCCAGTTTGGGCATACCCACTCATTGGTGTGGTCATCTTCGCCTCCCATCTCCCCTTGAGCATTTGGTGGCTCGCCCGCTATCGCTTCGGCCCGGCGGAATGGTTATGGCGGACGGCGACGTATGGACGGCCTCAGCCGATGCGTCTACTGGCGGAAGGCGCGACCGCCGCAACGCAAGCATGACGAGCGATGACGGGTGCGCCGGCGAGTTGCGGCAGATTTCGCGTATCGCGAGTGAACGCTCCTTCGTCCGGTGCGCTGTGATGAGTCGCGGCAGTCGCGGCGCACCAAGCACAGGCCGCCCCCTAACTTTGCTTGCAACTGACAGGCGGTCTTCGGTACGCGGCGGCTCCGCCGCCGCATCTATTGATCCGCCTGCAGCTGAAGCTCGGCGTTATACCGATGTCGACCCTTGGAGTACATTTGAGGGGTTGGGACCCTTGCCTGCGGAGAACTCCATGTACCTGACCCTTGAAGTCGATCGCGAAGCAGATGGCCGCTTCATCGCGGAAGTGACGGATCTGCCTGGTGTGCTGGCCTACGGCGCCACCGAGCAGGAGGCGGTGGCGCGCGCCCAGGCGCTGGCGCTCCGCGTACTCGCCGACCGGTTGGAGAACGGCGAGCCAGCGCCCAGCCTGCTCCCACTCGATTTTCGCGCTGCGTAACCGCCAGGCGCGCCACGGATGAGCGAATGGCCGTCGCTGAAAGCGCGCGGGGTGCTGGCCGCGCTGCTCCGCATAGGCTGGATCGTGAAACGCGAAGCGAGCTCACACAAGGTCCTCGCTCGCGATGGCTGGGTCGATACGGTGTTCGCGTTTCACGATGGCGACGAGGTTGGTCCGCGGATGCTCGCCCGCATCGCGAAGCGCACCGGCTTGCGACCGGATGATCTGTAGCGGGTGTCCCACCGCACGGGCCCGCGAGACGGGACGCGAGATTCCGGAGCCGAAAGGGCGTCGACTTCTTTTTGCGTGACCCATGAACAAGAATCGCATCGTCACCGCGCGTTTCTCGAATCCGGACTCCGTGCGCAGGTATCGCAATCACTGGGGCTGCACCAAGCGGATGATCCGGCGATCTTTCACGCCGCCCGCGCGGCGGTCGATGTGGTGGTCACGAAAGACGACGATTTCGTCAAGCTTCTCGATCAACTCGGCCCGCCGCCGCGCGCAAGCGCCGGGCGGCCGGTCGGACTCAGGAGTCCATAGTACCGGATCTTGGTGAAGCCCCGGCGGGAGCACGTGTTCGAGGAAACGCGCGATGAACGTGTCCACCGGGAGCGTCACGCGCCTGGTCTCGTGGGTGCGCGGGCGTAACCCATGCGGCCCCGTCGCGTAAGACCGAGTGGTTGAGCGCAACGAGTCGTGTCTATCGCTCCAACTTGAACCCCACGTCGATGGCTGGACGCTTTGCCGCGTTGGCGACATACCAGCCCGTGAGATACATCCACTGCGTCATGCGTGTGAGCTTGGCGTAGTCGATAGCCGACGGCTTGTCGCGCGGCGTATGGTAGTCGTTGTGCAAATTCGTAGAGTACTCCACCGCCGGTACGTTCAGTCGAGCGTACGGTACGTGATCGCTCCGGAAATACCATCCTTCCGGATGCGTTGGTCGATCCCAAATGGAATCGAGCTTGAACTTGCCGGTGAGCAGGTTCGCTTTGAGCGCCATGTCCACCAGCTCGCTCGAGTTCCTATGCGGTGGCTGCACGCCCAGCAAGCTCGCCGAATCGGGATGGTTGCGGCCAATCATATCGCCGTTGAGCACCGCCACGATACTCGAGAGCGGCACCACCGGATGCGCCGCGTGATAGCGCGAGCCCAGCAAGCCCCGCTCTTCCGCGCCATGATACACGAAGAGAATCGAACGTTTTCCAGGCTGTTTGACAAACGATCGCGCGATCGCCAGCAACGCCACACTCACCGAGCCATTGTCATCAGCACCGGCCCACACCGAGTCGCCGGCAATCACATAGCGCACCCCGTCGTGGTCCTGGTGCGAAGAGTACAGCACGTACTCGTCCCGGAGTTTCGCATCGGTGCCGCGAATCACACCGACAATATTGCTGGACGGCGTGTCAAATCGCTCAATGCGGACATCCACCTGCACCTGCTGACCCGCGACGCGCAACTGACTCGCGATACGCTGGCGCGCTAGCAGCACCGGCGCCGGAGGGGCCACCGCGTTGTTGGCCGCGCCGCCAATCGGTCCACCGGCCGTCTGTGTGGCGAAGCGCGGTGCCGCGTTCTCGACATCGTACGTCCCGCGCGCCCGAATGGCGGCGAGTCCGTCAAATCCGATTTCGGCGATCGAGTCGGCAATCAGAATGACCGCCGCCGCCCCGCGACGCTGGAATCGCGCACCGGTCGAGGCGAGTGCTGAGGTCGCGTAGCGATACTCGTACGAGTTCGTGCCGTCTCGACGCACGGCGTTCGTCGGCGGCAGAATATTCGCGACGACCACCTTGCCGCGAACATCCGTGGTGGTGTCCTGCGCGTCGTCCAATACAATCGTCGGCGCGTCCACACTCACACCGATCATCCCGTTCGGAACAATGTCAGTCCAGAGCGCCAGCGCACGTCCGGCAATACGCACACCGCTTGACACGGTCGAAATACGCGTCCGGCGCATGTTCCACCACTGGAAGTAACTGCCATCGGGCCCGGCGGGCTTTACGCCAATCGCGCGCAACTGGTCGGCCACCCACACCGACGCGCGCATCTCGTCAATGGTGCCGGCCTCGCGCCCACGCATCGCGTCGCCCGCCATCGCGTACAGGTCGCGCTTGAGATCGGCCTCTCGAATCGCCGCCATAGCGGCCGGTATCCCGCTCGAAGTCGGTTTTGTTTTCTGTGCGCCGAGCGTCACGGGGAGCGCTGCAACGAAGAGCCATGGAACGACGCAACGACGAAGACGATGTATCGGATGCATGAGATTCAACTCAGAATTCAGGAGTGAAACGCGCACGAGCTCGATCACATGCCGATGGGTTTCGGCGTAGGCGCGATGATATTGGGAATGCTGCGGGTACGAAGCAACGCGTTCAGCCGATAGAGTTCGACACCCAGCAGCGTATCGATGCGCTGCAGATGACCGCGCAGTTGCTCGCCAAGCAATACGCGCACTTCCTCCTGGCTGTCCGTCGGACGAAAGTCACTCGATGACACACCGCCGCTGAGATATCCAAGCTTGCTGATCAGTTTGGATCCGAACCGTACGCCATCCTGGCCCGTGCCTGTCTGTCGCAAGTCCACAAGGTTCATCTCGGCGTCCAGCAACTGTGATCCCAAGTCGGCGGTGGCCTTCTTGAGCGCGGCATCGTCTACCGTGCGCGCGACCGCGTCCAACTGCAATCGCACCGATTCCACTCGGCGCACCGCTTCTGCCGCGGCGTTCAGT
>JANLVM010000908.1:0-1555 GCA_031364015.1 Gemmatimonadaceae bacterium | reverse complement strand
CGGTCCTGCATCAGGTATGTCATCGCCAGCACCACATCGAACTCGCTGTTGCACGCTAGGAACGCCTGCAACAGGTACGCCTCGGTCCAGAACATTCGGAAAGTCGCGTTCGTGGCGTATACCTTGGGGTACTCATACGGCAGATGGATGTCGTGGAAGTGAACGACCACGCCCGGCTTCAGTCGCGGCAGCACATCGAGCACGAGGAAATTCACCTCGCCGCCGATGCGAACAGCGTGACCCGAGTCGATGAAGAGGACATCGCCACGCTCGAGTTGCTCGAAGAGGCGCGGGTCGACGACTTCGACCCGCTCCTGGATGACCCTAGGTCGCGTCCCCCGGAGTGTCTTGAGCCGTGGCGGCGGATATGGATCGATGATCGTGTACTCGGCAGGCGGGGTACCGCCGCGCTCGTTGAACGCCAACGCACTCGCAAGCACGATCGATGACATTCCTGAGCCGATCTCGATCAGACGCCTTGGCTTTCGATCACGAATGATGCAGTGAGCCGCCGCTGCACAACCGAAGCTGAAGGACGAGTTCTCCGTATGAAACACGGACGGATCTGTCGAGGGCAAGGGCGACCAATCGCACTCCCGCCCAAACCTGTCTCCCAATTCGAGCAGGTAGGCGACTTGCTCATCCGACCGAAAGTCGATGCCGGAGAGCTCACTGCGGCGACCCCACACGTCGCGACGTTCCAGGTCGTCCAGATCCGGGACGGGAGAGTAAAAGTGCACGGGCAGTGGGAGGGCCCCCTTCTTCAAGGAGGCGTCCGTGCCTTCCCCCGTTCGGGCCATCCAACTGACAAGCGCAGCCTGGGCGGGGCTGGACACGATGGTGTGCACGAGCAACCTCCCGATGCTCGTCCTGAAGAGAAACGCGTTCGCTGCGCGCTTTCCTGGATTGGTCACCGTGTCATTGCCTCCGCGTCTGTGCCACCATTCGAATGACATTCGCGATCTTGACCAGTCTCCGAACCAGCCCGTGGGCCTCGTTCGCCTGCGTCGGGAACCAGCATGACAGGTGGCCCCCACCCGGATGTGGGCGACCATCGTCTAGAATCCACGAATCGCACCACTCGAGGTGCCCTCGGCGGCAGACCTGACAGGATATAGACGATGACAGGCATATTCGAAGGCAAGCGCATCCTCATCACGGGTGGCACCGGCTCACTCGGGCAGGTGCTCGCGCGCCGCCTGTTGAGTGGCACCGAAGGCACTCCTGAGAGCGTCACCGTGTTCTCTCGCGATGAAGCCAAACAGCACTACATGCGCTTGGAGTTCATGAATCGGGATGTCGCGACGGACGAGATCATCTTCGAGAACGCCACGCAGCGGCTCAAGTTCATGATCGGGGACGTTCGCGACTACGCAAGTGTCGTCCGGGCCGCCAAAGAGGCGGACATCATCTTTGGTGCGGCGGCGCTGAAGCAGGTCCCAAGTTGCGAGTACTACCCCTGGGAGGCCTGTCGCACCAATATCGAGGGCGCGGTCAACCTTGTTCGAGCGATCTCTGAGTTCGCGCTGCCGGTGGAGACCGTGGTGGGCATCTC
>JANLVM010000900.1:0-3783 GCA_031364015.1 Gemmatimonadaceae bacterium | reverse complement strand
CCAGACCAGCTTCTTTTTTCCGAAGTCGGCCGGCACAATCACTGCAAACACCCCCCAGTGACGTCGTGGGGAAAAGCTGGTAGGCTGTCCTTGGTTCGCCGGACCGGGCAGGATGAAATTGTCGTCGCCGATGGCCACGTCCATCTGTTCGGACGTGTTTCGGTTGTAGTATCCGAACGACAGCCCGTACGTCCCATCGCGGTTGCGGTACCAACCTTCAAACACCGGTGTGACCGTTTGCCCGCTGGGACTGGACGGAGCCAGGGACCGTTGCGCAAAACCGTCCTGTGCGGACAGGACTGACGCGACCGCAAACAACCATCGGACAAGAACACGCTGATGCTGCACGCCGCCTCCAGCAGAATGGGGAATTTGCTGGATCAATAACGGCGTGCCGCAGGCAACCCGCAAGATCAGACTGGCAGTCGGACTTGGGTTACGGCCGAAAGCCCGACGACTTTTATTCGGTTCGGCGCATCAGGAAGAAGGATCTTTCGCGCGTGTGCGTGTGACGCCAGTGAAGATTCCCGCGCCGACAAGAATGACGGACGCGATGATGACGTACAGTTGTGGGACATTCATCGTGATGAGGGCCCAGGCAACACCACCAATGAAGATCACGGCGCCGATGAGGTACAGTGCGAATGACATTTTTTCACCTCCTGTACTGAGATTGTCGACCAATGCCCTATATGGAAGGATAATAACATGATTATTTACAGCTGGGCTCGCTTATCGGCACACCTTTCCTCGGGCGTGTTGCGGCCACGCGTGATGGGTAGCACTCTCTTGAGTGTCAACGCGACAAAAAACCCTGGCGCGGAATGGACATGGTTCCGACAACGTTGAATGCGAATCCCAGTCTCTCAGAGTTCCTTCATGCGCGGGCGTTAGCGTCCGCGCCACAGCGACTCGTGGTCGACTTGGTTTGCGGCACGCTCATCGCCGCCACCGCTTTATGGATTCGACCCGCAGGATGGGTGGCGATCGCCAGCGCGGGTTTTTGCTTTGCGGTGTATGGTCTGTGGGCGGTCGCCGCGCGCAATCTCGACGCCATCGGGTCGGAGATTACGGTTGTGCAGCGGCGAGGTTGGCGCGCGATGTACATCGTCACGGCGATCTTCGGAGTGGTCGAATTCGGCATCCTCGTATTCGCCCTCTTGGCGCTCACGCTGGGAACGTGGATTAGCTGAGGTCGTCGCGCCAGGGTCCGCGTAACTCCACCTCACACAACTCCGAAGGTCGCGTGGCGTCGTCGGCATCGATCACGATGTAGACCCGCGTAGGCGACGTTCGCGAGAGCAGGACGCCCTCCACCTTCTCTCGGAGCGGACGCTCGTGCTCATCGATTACCAGCGTGTGGCGCACGCCACCGCTTGCCGCGATGACACCGAGCACCGAACCCGACACCGATCCGTCTTCGGACGCATCTTCTGACGCCTCAGCGGTCGCCGAGTACAAGACGCTCTCGCCAAAAACGGTCGCGTCGGTAAAACCCAACGCAATGCCGTCAAGGTCGCCGAGCGTGTACTGCACAACGCCCGTGGGCTCGGGCGGCGCGATACCCTCAGAATCCTGAAGGTACTCGAGCAGCGCGTCGAGCGACACATCACACGTGGCATTCAGCGCGCGCAGATTGCGCCGCGCTGCGCCATTGCCACGACCGAAGAACCGCAGCGTGCGTCCCACGACCAGCGCCCCCTCGAGATTCATGTCGCTTCCGGCGAACGTGGTCTCGGCTTCCAGGCGCTCGTACAGGGATTTCGCGTCGACGACACGAATGCGGGGTTCGTCCCGTTGCCAACGGTCGATGGTGAGGACTCGGCGCCGACGACGCTTCGATCCCGAGCCGAACGCGAGCAGCAGCGGGCCGTCAGTACCAGGGACCGCCACGCAGCCTTCGAAGTCAAGCTTGTACTTCTTGTTTCCGCGCGCATCGTCAAACTGTCGCAAACCGCCCTCGCCACGAGGGAGCGCAATGCTCCGAACGGTTCCGGGCCCGGGGTCGACCAGTGCCGCGAAATTCGCGTCGTCCTGCACGAGCGCGACCTCGTGATCGATCCACGCGAGACTCGACGCCGCGCGTACATGCGCCGG
Source organism: Gemmatimonadaceae bacterium (assembly GCA_031364015.1). Lineage (GTDB taxonomy): Bacteria > Gemmatimonadota > Gemmatimonadetes > Gemmatimonadales > Gemmatimonadaceae > Gemmatimonas. The sequence continues at coordinate 1,686 of JANLVM010000900.1, read as the reverse complement.
GCGGTCGGCCTCCATATCGCGTCCCTCGGTATACATCAACGGCCGACGCGAGATCACGACCGCGTGCAGCCGACGATCCAGGGTAGCTGTTCGAATGGTAGTCACAGCCGAAGAAGGTCGCTGGGCACACCGCCGTTCGCTACCTTTGGGATTCCCGCCGCGATTTTCCTTCCGCCACGACCTATGCGACTCGTGCTCTCCGCCGTCTGTCTGTTGGTGTTGTGGACGGCACCCGTGGTCGCGCAAAACACTCCCCCCACCGATAGTACGCGAACAGAACTGATTCGCGTCTTCGTCGACTGTCAATCCGAAGGATGTGACTTCGATTTTTTCCGCACCGAGATCACGTGGGTTAATTTCGTCCGCGACCGCACCGCCGCGAACGTTTTTGTGTTGGTCACGTCACAGCGAACGGGCAGTGGCGGTTCGCAGTTCACGCTCAACCTGGACGGCCAGAATACCTTCGCCGGACTGCGTGACTCGCTGGCGTACACGGCGCGACAGGGAAACACCGATGACGAGAATCGCCGCGCACTCACCCGCGCGCTCTCCTTTGGGCTGCTACGCTTTGCCCGAGCCACACCGGTTGGAGAACGCTTGCAGCTCACCCTGAGCGCCAGTGCCTCGACCGCCCCGCAAGCGGGCGCCCGCGGCGCGAACGACCGTTGGAAGCTGTGGGTGTATTCCATTGGTGCCAACACCGATGCCAACGGGGATGCGAACTACAAGAGCGCCAATCTGTCCGGCAATGTGTCGGCACGACGCATCACAGAAGCGTGGAAGCTCAATCTTGGCGCGTACGCCAACTACAACGAGAACCATTACAAACTCAGCAGCGGTTCGATTGCCAATTATCAACACTCGTTCGGCGTTGACGGACTGGCGGCAAAGTCTTTGGGTGCGCGCTGGTCGACCGGACTCTCCGGGAGCATGAGTTCGTCCACGTACGAGAACTACCGCATGTCCCTTCAGGTCATGCCGGCGATCGAATTCGATCTCTTTCCCTATAACGAGTCGACGCGCCGACAGCTCATCGTCCGTTACGGTGTCGGCGTGCGCTCGTTTCGGTACGACTCCACCACCATTTTCGGAAAGCTCAGCGAAACCCGATCCGCGCACGAACTGATTATTGCCGCCGAGGCGCGACAGAAGTGGGGTTCATTGAATATCGGACTCGGCGGAAATCAATTTCTCGATGATCTCGACAAGCATCGCCTCAGCGTCAATGGCGGTATCAGTTGGCGCATTGTGCGCGGTCTGGAATTCAACCTGTATGGGTCGTATGAACTCCTTCGCGACCAACTGAATATCCCGCGAGGTGAACTCGACGATGAGGACATCCTTATCCGACTTCGGCAAATTGGCTCGGGCTACAACTATTCCGGCAGCGTCGGCTTGAGCTACACCTTTGGCTCGCTCTTCAACAACGTCGTGAATCCGCGATTTGGTGGCGGGGGTCGTTCGTTTCGATTCTAGGGGATCATCGCTGATCGGTGGTGCTACTTCCCCGAATCGAGATGCCAGGACGGATGAATCCATCGTCCGTTCTTGCGGACGAACACCTCGGTCGCGCGCCCGCTTGACGTGACACGTTGCCCGCCGACTTCGAGCTCCATCGCGTATTTGGTCAACACGATGGTGGTGTTGCCCGACGACTGGATGGTGTTTCGCGGAAACTCCAAGCGT
>JANLVM010000891.1:0-1877 GCA_031364015.1 Gemmatimonadaceae bacterium | reverse complement strand
GCCGGCGCGCAATGTGTCGGCATCACGTCGCTGGGTGGGCATTTCTGTTTCGATGAGACCGCACGGATTTCGTCGCTGCCGCTCGTATCCGCCGTGACCCCGCTCGATGATTACATTGCCGGCGAAGGCATCGCGTGCGTCGGCCTGCTTGGCACACGCGTCGTGATGCGTACGCGACTGTACGGTCAGCTGCACCGCACGAAGGCCGTCGCGTGCGATGACGATATCGAGCGGCTCGGCCAGATGTATCAGGATGTCGCCGTCACCGGCGTGTGTTCCGAGGTGCAGCGCGCGGCATTCTTCGACGCCGGCAGGCGCATGGTCGAAGAACAGGGTGCCGAGGCGATCGTGCTGGCGGGTACAGATCTCGGACTTGCCTTCGACGGGCGGGAGACCGGCTACCGCGTGATTGTCGCGCTTGATGTGCATGTGTCGTTGCTGGCCGATCTGGCAGCCGGGCGCACGAGTCTGGACGGTGCACAACCATAGAGTTGTTCTCATGCGTGATGTCACTACTCCTGTAGTTCGCCAGTTCCAGCACGACGACGGCGATGCGTGTCGGGCCTGTGTTGTCGAGCTGCAAGACGCACAACATGTATTCATCTCGCCCGCGGTGATGTGATTCCGGGACGACCGGCTGATGACACCGCCAATGCATACCAAATTTGGAGGCAAAAAATGCAGATCACCGATATCCTCTCTCAGATCGGCGGCATCCAATCCATTGCGAGGGAGCTAGGCGTCAGTGAAAATGAGGCTGAGACCGGTGCGGCGGCGCTCATCCCAGCAATTCTCGGCGGATTCAAGAAGCAGGCGCAGGCGCCGTCCACGGGACTCGATGGCCTCGGCGGTTTGCTCAGCCAACTCGGAGGCGGTGGCCTACGCGAGAGTGTGCTGTCGCCGCAACCGACCGACGTCACGCCGGGCAACGACGTACTCGGACTGATTTTCGGTTCGAAAGACGTCAGTCGCACTGTCGCGCAGCATGCGGCGACGCGGACCGGGCTCGACCCGACCTTGCTCAAAAAGATGTTGCCGCTGTTGGCAATGCTGGTTGCTGGATACATGTCGAAGCGTGGGGGCGATGCTAACTCGTCCCCGGAATCACCGACGAGCGGGGGCGGACTTGGCGGGCTGCTCGGAGGCTTGTTGCGTGGGCGTACTGGAGGCTCCGCAAACGTGTCCGGTGCATCCCTTCCTGGCCTCGGCTCACTGCTCGACGTGAACGGCGACGGCAATCCGCTTGACGACATCCTGAAGATGGCTGGTAAGGCGTTCCGTTAGCGAACTTCAGCGTCTAACTCGCATCAAGGGTCGTTCATGGTTACTTCGATTCATTCGCGCTTGATACGCCCGACTGTTCGTGTCGCCGTCGGTTTCGCGCTGTCGGCATGTTCGCTTGGGCCGCCGATCGATCATGAGCAACAGGGAACTGAGCCCACCGGCTGGCGGATGTCCGGCGGCAAGCCGATCCGAGTTGCGCGGGCGTTCGCCGAACGGCAGCTGAACTGACGTTTGAGTGGAACATCCAATTGCGCACGAGGAGAGCGGGCACCGCGGTGCCTTCTTCGTTGAGCAGGACGGCAAGCGCGTTGCCGAGATGACCTACAGCCGCGCGAACGCCTCATTGGTCATCATCGATCATACGGAGGTCGCCGCCAACCTCCGCGGCCAAGGAGTGGGCCGACGCCTGCTCGACGCTGCGGTGTCATGGGCGCGTGAGACGCACACGAGGATACGAACGACGTGCACGTTCGCCGGCGCGCAATTCGCGAAGGACCGTTCGATTCGTGACGTATATGACTGACAACATTCCTCTTTTCACCACCGCGCATTGGAGGTTACATGAAACGAGTCACTGGCATCGGCGGCATCTT
>JANLVM010000820.1:0-9705 GCA_031364015.1 Gemmatimonadaceae bacterium | reverse complement strand
TGCGCCAGCACCGCCAGCAGGCTGTCGGCAAAGCTGAATGGGTCCATGCCCATGTCGATGCAAGCGTTCGGGAAGATCGATATCAATGCCAAATCGATGCCGTTCGATCTTTTGACAATTTCCGGACACACGATTGGAGCGCCCAAAGGCATCGGCGCGCTCTTTATCCGACGCACGACACCCCTCGCACCGCTGTTTCATGGCGGCTCGCAGGATCGCGGTCGTCGGCCCGGAACCGAGAACGTCGCGTTTGCGGTTGGACTTGCCGTGGCGGCGGAATTGCTTGTCGCGGAACACACCACAGAAGGTGCACGACTGCACGCACTGCAGGAATCGCTCGAGGCTCGGCTTCGTGAATGCATTCCCGATATCGTCGTGCATGGTGCAGGTGCTCGTCGCGCCCCGCACATTTCCAACGTCTCGATACCCGGCACCGACGCGGAATCCATGCTGATGGCGCTCGATCTGCGCGGTATCGCCTGCAGCGCAGGTTCCGCGTGCCAGAGCGGGGGCATGTCCGCCTCGCATGTGCTGCGTGCCATGGGTGTCCAACCGGCACTGGCAAACGCCGCCTTGCGACTGTCCCTGGGCTGCCTGAGCGACGACAGTTCCGTGGATCGCGTTGTGGTTGTGCTGAGCGCACTCGCCGCCAAGGCGCGCGCGTCCGCCCCCCGCGTTTCACCAGGGCGCCAATCATGATAGCGGCGTCAGGTCCGGGGCGAGGCGAGCGTGTCCTGGTGGCGATGTCCGGTGGCGTGGATTCTTCCGTCGCGGCCGCGCTACTGGTGGATGCGGGGTGTGATGTCGTCGGTGTGACGATGAAACTGCACGCGGACGGACACGATGTCCCCGATCGGCCGTGCTGCTCGCTCGATTCCACCAGCGATGCGCGTCGGGTCTGTGAGACGCTGGGCATCCCGCATTATGTCACCAACCTGGTCGATCACTTCGGACAGGACGTACTTGATGATTTCGTGCGCGAGTACGCGCGTGGACGCACACCGATTCCGTGCGTACGCTGCAACACGTTCACGAAATTTCGTGATTTGCTACGCACCGCCGATGCAATAGACGCCCACTGGCTGGCCACCGGGCACTACGCGCGCATGGGGGTGGTCACCGACTCGCGGGTGTTATGTCGCGGGATTGATCCGTCCAAAGATCAGAGCTACTTCCTGTGGGGCATCGAACGGCCGGTACTCGATCGGTTGGTACTGCCGATCGGTTCGCAAACCAAGCCAGAGACGCGCGCCATTGCGCGTCGCTTCGGATTGCGCACGGCTGAGAAAGTCGAGAGTCAGGATATCTGTTTCGTGCCCGACGGCGATCACGTGCGCGTATTACGCGAACAACTTGGTGCAGACGCGCCGTCACTCTCCAGCGGTCCGTTGCGCCTGGTGAGTGGCGAGATCATTGGCGAGCATCAAGGGTTCGCGCGATTCACCATCGGTCAGCGCAAAGGGCTACCCGGTGGATTTGCCGAGCCGATGTTCGTGGTGGAGATCGTCCCTGCCGAGCGTGCGGTGGTGATTGGGCCGCGCGACGCATTGATGGGTCGCGGTGTGGAAGCGCGCGAACTCAACTGGCTGTCCGCGCCACCGACAGTGGGCGCGAGCCTGCAGGTCCAGGTGCGCAATCGCGCCAAGGCAGTCTCGGCCACCGTGATACGGCTTGATGCCCATGCGATCGAGTTAGCGCTCGATGAACCGGTGACCGCCATTTCGCCCGGCCAGTCGCTCGTGATATACGACGGCGAGATGGTGGTGGGCGGCGGCGTTATTGAACGCGGAATGCGAGCGGCAACCCGGCGAATGGGATTGCCAATTCTGGCGGCGTAAGTTGCTCCGCACGACGTCGGCAGTACGTCACGATTCGTACGGATTGTTCGTCATCACCGCGACCGTCATGTCCGCCGTCACGTTGAGCAATGTCTTGAACATATCGGGGATAGTGTCCAATGCGATCATGATGCCGATGCCTTCGATGGGTAGACCGATGGCCGTGTAGAGCGGCGCCTGCAGTAGCATTCCGCCGCTCGGAATACCCGGCGTACTGAAGCTCAGCACCACCGACGACGCCGCGACCAATGCAATGGACGACGCGGGCAGCACGATACCATAGAGCTTCGCGATGAACAGCGCGCCAACGACCCAGTACAGCGCGCTGGTCAGTTTGAACACCGACACGCCCAGCGGCAATACAAATCCCGTTGCCGTCGGCGGTAACCGCAGAACATCGGTCGCGCCTTTGACCATCGCAGGCAGCGCCGCCAGCGAGCTGCGTGAACCGAATCCGACCACTTGTCCGGGAAGCAACGCCCGGGCAAAGAGTGCAAGCGGGGCGCGACGGGACACACCGACGATGACGTACAGTCCAATCGTCGCGATGACGTGCAGCGCGATGAGCACCGCGACATAGAAACCAATGGCCCCGATGGCCGACGCGCCGAGTTTCTGCCCCAATACCACGGCCAACGCAAAGATCCCCAGCCAACCGATCGCAAGAATCCATCGCACCACCACCAGCATCGCGTCGGCCATACCACGGAAGAACGCGACCTGTGTCGCTCGCGCGTCCCGCGAAATGCGGCCGAGCGCAAACGCATACAACAGCGTGAACAGCACCATCGGCAGCAATGCCCCGTCGGCTGCCGCCCGAATGGGATTAAGCGGAATCAGACTTAACACCCAACTACGCAGTGTCAGCGCATCGGCCGGCGGCAAGTCGATTTTCGCGGATTCGCGCAAGCGCGTCGTGGCGTCTGGATCGAGATTGAGCCACTGGAACAGCCACGGGGAGACCAGCGCCGAAAACGCGGCGCACACAATCAGCAGCGCGAGAAACCACGCAAACGCCCGCGCGCCAACGGCGCCGGTATGCCGCGTGTCATCGGAGCCGGCCACGCCAATGATCAGCAGTGGCACCACAAGCGGGATCACGGTCATGCGGACGGCATTGATCCACGCCGTGCCAATGGGCTCAAGCACCGACACCATGCGCGTCGCGATGTCGGCTGGAATAATGCCTTGTGCCAGGAACATGCCGAACGCGAGCCCCAGCACGAGCCCCAGCGATACTTGACCGGCCTGTGAGCGCAGCGTCTTCATTGGCGCGTCATGCCGTAGCTGCTGGCGTGGGTCGACAAAAGCCGAAATGCCATTCGTGCACCGTCGTCAGAACCCGAAGCCCGCTGACCATGCGACCAGTCGCTTGCCCGACGACGACGCACCAACCGCATCACCCAGTCGCACGTAGTAGCCAATCTCGCCACCGAGCGCGAGCGCCGGCCACAGGTGCAGCGACGCCCCCACGTACGTGCGCCGCGGCGTCGCTTTGAGCGGCGAGCCAAACGTGCGGAGCACATTGCCGGTGAACATCACACCAGTGCCCCACGGTGCAAAGCTGGTGCCTGCTCCCAGGCTGCCCTGCGCGCCGCCGATTCCAATCTTGGCGACCGCCAGCGCGCACATGTCGGGACCCCCATTCGACTCGCGCAGCACACCGCCACCATACGACACGGCCCATTTGAGCGGCGCGCCATACGTGATGCCCGCGATACATTGCTCCAGATGCCATGCGCCGGCATCCGCCGGTGCGAGGTCTGCGCGTAGCGCGAGTGCACTGGGCTCCGTCGGTTGCGCGGTCGCGCGCGACGACACGGTCAGTGCCGCCACCACCGCGCTGGTGGCAAAGGCGCGCACGCACGCAGAATGAACACGCACAAGCCCGCGATGCGGTCGACGCACTAGTACTTCATCCCACCGGCTTCGGCGAACTCGCGCATGGCTTTCTCCTGCGCATCGGACAATGTCTCTGGCACGGTGATCGTGATCTCGACCAGCAAATCACCTTTTCGCCCATCCTTCTCGATCCCAAGGCCCGCAACGCGAAAGCGTTTGCCAGCTGACGTTCCCGCCGGAATGCGGAGCGCGACCTTTTTTCCATCGAGCGTCTTCACACTCACGCGTGAGCCAAGTGTCGCCTGGGCGATGTTGATCGGAACCGTCGCAATCAGATCAAGCCCGTCGCGTTTGTAGAAACGGTCATGGTGCACGTCGAACGTGATGACGAGATCGCCAGCCTGACCGCCAGCAGCGCCCTTCCCGCCCTGCCCTTTCATGCGCACCTTCGCGCCACTTTCCGCACCGGCCGGAACCGCGATGAGCACTTTCCGGCGAACGCGTTGTTCACCCGTCCCCGTGCAGGTTGGGCAGCGCTCACTCGGAATCTGTCCGCGGCCCAGGCACACGGGGCACGGACGATTCACCGCGAAGCTCCCCTGGCCGAACGAAATCACGCCGCGCCCACTGCATTCCGCGCACGACTTGAGTTGCGCACCAGGCGCCGAGCCCGATCCATGACAGGTGATGCATTCTTCATTCACCTCAAGCTCCACCGGCACTCTGCCACCGACAGCGGCAACGCGAAATGGAACCTCCACGGTCTTCTCGACGGTCTGTCCGCGCTCTGGCGTTCGGGTGCGGGACCGCGCGCTCGCCGCGCCGGCACCGAACATCGTCGAGAACAGATCGCCGAGTCCGCCGAGACCACCCACATCGAACTCGTTGAACTTCCCCGAGCCCGATTGACCCGGTCCAGTGGAGCCGAATCCGCCCGGACGTGACGAGCCCGGTCGGGAACCGAGGCCACCAAACGCGCCCAGACGTCGCATGTCGTCGTACTGTTTCCGTTGCTCAACGTCGCCGATCACGTTGTACGCTTCCGAGATTTCCTTGAAACGCTCGGTCGACTTGGGATCGTTTTGATTGGCGTCCGGATGGTACTTCTTGGCCAACCGGCGATACTGCTTTTTGATGTCCTCGGCAGTTGCCGAGGAGGCAACACCGAGGACCGCGTAGTAGTCCTTGCTGTTGGCCATCAGGAAACGAGGGGCGCCGAACCGGTCCACTGCTTCACGACCACACGCGCCGGGCGAAGTACATGACCATTGATGATGTAGCCCACCTGAAACGTGGCCGCGACGACACCATCTTCTTCGGCGCTCAGTGCGGGAGCCGTCGTTACGGCTTCGTGCTGCGTGGGATCAAACAGATGCCCAGTCGGTTCGATCGTTTCGAAACCGTGTCCAGCGAGTGACTTGAAGAGTTTTTTTTCTACCATCAGCACGCCGTCTACCACCGTTTTTGCGTCGACGGTTGAGGGATCGACGTGCGCGAAGCGCGTGATGTCATCAATCGCGTCGAGGATACCGCGCACGAGCTCACCTTGCGCGCGCCAACCCGATTCCTGCCGTTCCTTCACGGCGCGACGGCGGAAGTTGTCGTACTCAGCGGCGAGTCGAAGATAGCGGTCATTGAGCGCCTGGACTTCGCGCTGCTCGGCCGTCGAAAGCACATCGCCGTCCACCGCCGCCGCACTTTGAGCGGACGCGGAGTCGGACTGATCGTCTGTAATGAAATCCGTGGGATCGGTCATAGTTGTTGATTGTCGCCTGGCCATCGCGCCGGTCGTCGTACCGCCCCCTAAGGCGGTTCCGCACCGTACGCGTTTGGTGCATGAAAGTTCAGGATGTGTACCAAGATACTACGTGATACCCTCAGGCTCGAACGGTCCACCCTTCGGACGCCGCGTCTGCGGCGAACACTCGGCGAAGGCGATCAAGCGCCAGTTGCGCGCCCCGCTGACGAATCTCCGCACGGTCGCCCGGTAGGAGCGCCCGTATCGCGTGCACCTGGCCGGCAACGTCCACCGCGATCCACACCGTCCCCACCGGCTTTTCCGGCGTGCCGCCCAAGGGTCCCGCGATGCCCGTGATGCCAATACCGACGGTGGTGCCGAACTTGGCGCGAACACCAGAAGCCATGGCGCGCGCCACCGGCTCGCTGACCGCACCCGATTCTTCGATCGCGTCGGACGGGACCCCAAGTTCGCGAATCTTTACTTCGTTTGAATACGCGATCACGCCGCCCTGCACCACGGCGCTCGAACCCGAAATCGCGGTGAGCCGCGCGCCCAGCAAGCCCCCGGTGCAACTCTCGGCCACCGCGATCGTCGCGTCGCGCTCAATGCACTCGGCGATCATGCGCGCCGCCAGATCGGTGTCGCCCTCGCCGTACACGAATCGACCGACAATGTCGTGGAGCTTGGCCGCAGCGTCGGTCAGTCGCCGATCTGTTTCGTCGGCGGGAAACGCTTTTGAGGTGAGTCGCAAATCAACGCCCTCAACGCCGGGCAGAAAGGCCAGCGAGAATCCGTCGACCCCGCGCCCCAGCTCGCCAAGCCGATCGGCGATGGCCGATTCGGAGATACTGGCGGTGCGCAGTGTCCGCGACCTGACCACCGGGCCACCGGACGACACGCGATCGCGAATGCGAGGGAGCAACGTGTCGGCAAGCATACCGCGCATTTCTCGCGGTACACCGGGAAGCATCGCCACCCAACGGTTGCGTGTGTCCTCCAGCCAGATGCCGGGTGCCGAGCCGTGTTTGTTGGTGAGGACGGTCGCACGCTCGGGGATCATGGCCTGCTGCCGATTGCTTTCGGGCATGGCCACGCCAAAGCGCGTAAGCCAGCGCTGTTCGAGACTTTCCAGGAGCGCTCGATCGAGTACCATCGCGCGACCGAAAACGTCGGCGATGGCGGGTTTTGTGCGGTCGTCTGCGGTGGGACCAAGGCCGCCGGTGGTGATCACGGCACCGGTGCGTTCCAGCGCTTCGCGGATGGCCGTGGTGATGCCGCTGGGCTCGTCACCGACGGTCGTGCGCCGCACGATGCGGATGCCGAGGGCGGCCAGTTCGCGGGCCAAGTGGGCCGCGTTGGTGTCGATGGTGAAACCGAGGAGGAGTTCGTCGCCGATAGTGACGATTTCGAGGTTCATACTGGAAGATACGGCGAAGTAGGAAGTCGGTGCCACACTGCTGGAGACTGGATAACATACAAAGTGCCCGCTGATCTTTCGCGCACTTACCCCGCCGTCAGCGCGCCTCGCACGACTTGAGAGCCGTAGCGGCGGAGGTACAGCCACAAACTCCACAGGGTTAGCCCGACGGCGCCCGCCATGCTGACCACGCCGACCAGCCCATTAAAATGCGCGAATAGACGCCAGCTCGCGTCATCGGTCCAGCCGTGGCGTGTGGCATACGTCATGGCAAAAAACCAGAAATACGCTGCGCCAAGCCAAATCAGTTGAAACGTGGTCTTCCACTTGGCGGGGCCAATGGCGGCGATGACCAGCCCGCGCCGCGCCGCGACCTGACGAAAGACTATCATGAACGCTTCGCGACCCAACACCACGAGTACGATCCAGAGCGGCAGCGAAATGCGCCCTAAGGGCGTGACGAACAGGAACGGCGACGTCTCAGCCAGTCCCCCTCCAGTGACCACAAACGCATAGTGTCGCTGCAGGAAGTACATCGGCACCAGCGTCGCTACCAGCAGCAGCTTGTCGGCCAAGGGGTCGAGCACACGCCCCACGTCGGTGACCAGGTTGCGACGACGCGCAAAATGTCCGTCCCAGTAGTCGCTGACCGCCGCCACAAGAAACAGGGTGAACGCCACCAGCCGAGCGGTCCACGACGTGGTGAACGGTAGCCACGCAATCAACGGCGTCAGGGCAATGCGTCCGACGGTGATCGCGTTGGGCAGGTTCACGGGAGAACGTTACCAGTAGGAGACGACGAACGAGCGATCACGCGAGTGTCTTGAGTACCAGCTTGGACACCGCTTTCAGCGTATCGAAGACGCCATCACCGGTGACACCCACCGCTTCGAAGTGCGGCGCACGCTCAACCCACTCGCCAGTTGGCAGTTGCGTTATCAGAAGTTCGCCAGCGCGGAAGGGATCCGCCAGTGGACGCATGCGCGACGTATCGGTGACCTCCCACCCCGGATTGAGCATCTCCTGCAGTTCTGACAGTGGCGCGGCGTTAGGCAAATCGCGCTTGTTGTACTGCACGATGAAGGGCATGCGCGTGAGGTCGTACCCATAGGCCGCCATGTTGTCGTACAAATTCTGCATTGACTCGATGTTGGCTTCCGCCCGGTCGGTCTGCGAATCGGCTACAAACACCACGCCGTCGACACCTTTCAAAATCAGCTTTCGGCTGGCGTTGTAGTACACCTGACCCGGCACGGTGTACAAGTGAAAGCGCGTGCGGAACCCGCGAATGGTGCCGAGGTCGACCGGCAGAAAATCGAAGAAGAGCGTGCGTTCGGTTTCGGTGGCGAGCGAAATCAGCTTGCCGCGCGTGCTGGGTGAGACCTTGCCATACACGTACTCCAGATTGGTCGTCTTCCCGCCCAAACCCGGGCCGTAGTACACGATCTTGCAGTTGATTTCGCGGGACGCATAATTGATCATCGACATCGTGAGCGTCCGTTACTGAAAGAGCCGATCGATCTCGTCTTCGGCACCAGCGAGAAATCCCGGTGGCGTCGAATGTTCCGAGCTGGCGCGCGAAAAGACGCCTTCGAAAATGCGCGTGAGTTCGTCGACCGCCGCCTTCATCCGCAAGCGCACGAGACCAAGCGTGGTGCGGTTGTCGAAGAGCACCACGAGGATAACGCGGCGCGCGATGTCGGCGAGATACATCGATTCGCGCTCACCTTGATGAAAGAGCACGTTGAAATCGCTCTCGCCGATAAGGCGGGCCAGTTGGTCGTTCGCGCTAAAATCGGCCGCCGTGAGCGTGGCGAACGCCGTGGCGTCGAAGTTGGGAGGCTCACCGACGGTGGCCACCAGGTGACCGCTGCGATCGACGAGCAGCGCGCAGCGCGCCTTTGCATCGTAGAGGAATCGCTGCAGCGTAATCGTGATGGCCCCGAAGTCGTCCTCGGTGAACGACCAGGTGGCGGCGCCGACAGGCATGAACGTAGGGGCGAAGGACTCAGGCACCCGCAGCCGGCACGCGGTGTCACGCGGCTGGCACGCGGGGGGATTCTACGAACGTAACAGCCGTTCGGTCCGCCGCAGAACCCCTCGGGCCCTTCGGCGCAGCAACGGCAACGGCTCCCAGCGCAAATAGTCGCGAAGGAGTCGTGCACTATCAACGCTTGGATGCGCTCGAAGGTAACCGAGCGCGGCCAGTCGACGGCGTGGTCTCGCATTGAAAAGCGCCGCTTTCGCACTGGTCTGTTGGCGACTCCAGGTGAGAAAGCCCCCCACGATACCCGCTGCCAGGCCGACCGCGACCAGGCCAACCGCCACCCAACGGTCGTCCGTCCCGCGTCGCGCGCTGAATACTCTCATAACATCTCCCGGCGTGCGGATAGCGCCTGAGCAATTGTCACGCCGTCGGCATACTCGAGGTCTCCGCCCACGGGCAAACCACGGGCGATGCGGGTCACCCGGACCTGGTGCGATGCCAGCTGTCGTTGGATGTACAGCGCCGTGGCCTCCCCTTCCAGCGATGGATTGGTGGCCAGGATCACCTCCCGAATGCCCTCCGGCGCCAGGCGCGCCAGTAGCGCGTCAATCGCGAGGTCGTCGGGACCAACTCCGTCCAGCGGGGAAAGTCGACCACCCAGGACGTGGTAGACGCCGCGGAATTCACTGGATCGCTCGATCGACGCGATATCGGACGCTTCCTCCACCACACAAATGAGCTGCCCATCACGCCGCGGGTCAGCGCAGATAGCACACAGTGGGGACTCGGTGAAGTTTCGACAGCGGTCGCAGCTACGCACCCGCTCAACCAGCGAGACCAGCGATTCGGCGAGGCGCCGACTTTGCCCGGGGGGTTGTCT
>JANLVM010000767.1:0-2623 GCA_031364015.1 Gemmatimonadaceae bacterium | reverse complement strand
GAGTGCTTCACTGTGATGGTTGCCGGCGCGATCAAACCATGAGCCGTCGTTGAATCCCGTCACGGCGACGACAAACGTGTCGCCCTCCCAGTGTCCGTCCGACTGCCCCATCCAACTATCCGTTTCCGGCGGTCCGGGCTTCTTGAGGTACACCTCACGGACGGCACTCGCGTACTCATATGCGATGAAGAACGCCCTCTCGCTCTGCACAATCTGAAACGGGAATGGCATGTACGTCGCGCGTGGAATCCCGGGCAGATAGCACTTCACTTCAGGATCACGCGCGAGCCAGTTCTCGCGGTTTTCGTTCCGCTTGACCAAGGCGGCTGGGAGATAGGGAATCTCTCCACCCACCACAATGCCGACACCGGCAGGCACCGCACCAACTGCTCCGAGGGCCACCACTTCTTTCGCGGGAACCGGTACGACCGGACCAGGGCGCATCGCCATGGCCGGCTTCGCGTCGTGCGGCTCGATGTCGTAGTGCGCCGTCGTCATCGCTTGCCAGAGACCGCTCAGGTTCGGCTTGCCCGCAGCAGTACGCGGCAACGTGGCACGCTGGGCGTCGACAGGAGCGCTCGAAAGTGCGAGCGATACGCCTACCGCAGCCAACGCAATCGGGCGAGACAAGAGTCGAAGCGGCATCAACGCGATCCGTATTCGTGGATGAGAGGGTACTCGGGAAGTAGTATGCGCCCAGTAGTATGCGCCCGCGCCTTCCATTGCGCCATGCGGATTGTGCCCGTAGCGTTTCCGCCTATGGTTGCTCGCCTGACTTCTCGTGCCACGCGACGTCGCGCGCCTGGCGTGCGGTATCGGTACGCCTGGGTGGCGCTTATGGGCGCCGCGCTTATGGGCGCCGCGCTGGTGGGCTTTACCCCTCGTGTTGTTGACGGCGTGTACACCAGGGAACAAGCCGAACGCGGTCGGACGCTGTATGACGGCGCGTGCGCCGATTGTCACGGGGCGAAGCTTGAGGGCGGGACGTCCACTCCGCTCGCGGGCGCTGAATTCATCGCCAGCTGGGGCCGGCCCAACCTCACGCTCGACGACTTCTACTACATCGTCCGCAAGACGATGCCCAAGGACAAGCCGGCCACGCTAACGCCCGTCGCGTATTCGGACATCGTGGCGTTCATCTTGCAGCAAAACAGTTTTCCTCCCGGCGAGAAGGAGTTGACACCCGACTCAGCCGTAATGAGAACGGTACGATTTGGCACGCCAGCATCCGCGAGTGCTCCTGGATTTATTCCCCGCAGCCCGAGGTAGCTCATGCATCACACATTGTACTGGTTGTCAACGCGTTCGACGATCGCGCTGGTGGTGGCTGTGCTCGCCGCGCCGACAGTAGCGCTCGCGCAGGGCGCGCCACGTGGCACCGCGCCGACGCACGCGCAGCTTCTCGGGGCCGCGCAGGACACGGCAAACTGGTTGTATGCGTTGCACGATTACACCGGCGCCCGCTACGCCGCCATCAAGCAGATCACGCCCTCGAATGCGGGACGCCTCGCGCCTGCTTGCGCGTTCCAGATAGGCGATGTCAGTACGTTCCAGTCGAACCCCATTGTCGTGGACGGCGTGATGATTGTGACCACGTCGCGCGTGACCGTTGCGCTCGATGCACGCACATGCCGCCCGAAGTGGCGTCACGTGTGGAAACCGCGCGGCGCCGCCAACTGGCCACAGAATCGCGGTGTCGCGGTGAAGGATGGACTGGCGGTGCGCGGCACCTCCGATGGCTATCTGGTGGCGCTCAATCTCGCCACGGGCAAGGAAGTGTGGACGAAGAAGGTGGCGAACGCAGAAATCGGTGAAACCCTGACGATGCCGCCAATGATTTACGACGACCTCGTGATCATTGGGCCGGCCGGTTCGGAGAACGCCATCGGCGGGTGGATTGGCGGGTTCCGTTTGGCGAACGGTGACTCGGTGTGGCGCTTTCGCTCGATTCCGCTCAAGGGACAGCCGGGCTCTGAAACGTGGCGTGTTCCCGAGGGCACGGTGGTGGGCGGCGGCTCGGTCTGGACCGCGATGACACTCGACGCGAAGGCGGGATTGGTGTTTGCCGCCACCACCAACCCCGCACCTGACTTTGCCGGCGGCGTTCGCGAGGGTGACAATCTGTACACGAATAGCATCGTCGCACTCGACGCGCGCACGGGTCGCGTCGCGTGGTATCGACAGCTCGTTCCGCACGACACGCACGACTGGGACGTCACGCAGGCGGGCCCACTGTACGACGTGACCATTGGCGGAAAGATGCGACAGCTGATGGCCACGGCGGGCAAGGACGGTCTGCTGCGCGTACTCGACCGAGAGTCTCACGAGGTGGTGTTCTCGACACCCGTAACTACCCGCGAAAATGTGGACGCGCCCGTGACGACGAAAGGCACGCGTGCCTGTCCAGGCGTGTTGGGAGGTGTGGAGTGGAACGGTTCGTCATACAACCCCGTGACGAAACTCCTGTACACGCCGGCCGTCGACTGGTGCGGCACGTACAAAGCGGACGACGAGCCGCGCCACGTACCCGGAAAGAACTACATGGGTGGCGACTTCGCGTTCGACAAACCACCCGCCGGGTGGAAAGGCTGGCTGACTGCCGTCGACGCGACCACGGGCGCGG
>JANLVM010000718.1:0-2916 GCA_031364015.1 Gemmatimonadaceae bacterium | reverse complement strand
ACAAGGCGGCTCGCTCAAGGAAGCGCTTCTCTTCCTTTAGTTCGTGTACCCCTGGGCTTTTGACCACAGGTCTTTCACGCTGACCAGCCCCTGCGCTTTCAACCACGCGTTGGACAGTGCCTGCTGAACCGCCCGACACGTTGGTGCGGCCGTGACCGTCCGATCAAACGCTCTCGCAAGATCCCGTACCAGCGGCGTGGTGCTGCGCCGTGGCAGCCGTCTCGTCATCAGCCATGATCTTTTCGCCCCGAAGCGTCGGGATCATATGGGTGTTGCATTCGGCGCCTTTGCTTTGGTGACTTTCTTTGGAGCAGCAAAGAAAGTTACCCGCCCGCCGGGGCGGGACCCGGCTGGGCCTCACGCGAGCAGGCTTCGATCGAGAAGCAGCGTCCGACGCCCAATCGGGGAGCCGGAGGTTTCTAGCCCTTCTCCCGTGAAGTACCGAAACAATGAGCGAAAACAGGCGCCGCGCTACACTGCCGCATGCCGGAAATCAGTCGCTTCCTGGGGATCGTAATCGCCATGTACTACCGCGACCATGCGCCTCCGCACTTTCATGCCTTGTACGGCGAGTACGAAGTGACAGTCGGCATTGCTTCCGGCGAGGTGAATGGCGACTTCCCGAAGCGCGCGTTGGCACATGTACAAGAGTGGCGCACCCTGCACCGCGAAGAATTGTTGGACACTTGGACTCTCGCCCGCGCGAGCAGACCGTTGCCACGAATCGACCCACTGGAGTAGACCCATGCTTCCTCGAATTACTGACGCACGGTATGTAGAAGGACACACGATTTGGCTGCGCTTCGCTGACGGAACCGAAGGCGAAGTAAACCTAGCGAGTGAACTCGAAGGGGAAGTGTTCGAACCCCTGAAGGACCAGGAGTATTTCAAGGCATTCAGGCTTCATCCTGAGCTGCGAACTGTCGTTTGGCCAAACGGCGCAGACTTTGCGCCGGAGTTCTTGCGAGCAGCGTTGCGCATCGCTGCCTAGTCGGGTAGCCAGGGGCCGCTAGCCCCAGCCCCCCCCACACCACCCACCGTGCGCGTGCGCAGTGGGCGGTTCATCCTGAGTTTCATACGAAGCCTCACGGGCTACGCTCACGACGCGCACAGGGTCGGCTGAATGAGCCTGCGCCGCATTCGACTCACCCGGTCGGGTGCAGGTCGGGTGTCATCGTCGAGGGGCCATCCACACGCACCGCTCGCGGTGCACATCTCTCTGCGGCAGACGAGTGAACTGTCGATGCACAAGCGCCCCATTTACCGTAGGCCCATGCCGGGAGTTCGCCCCGGCATGAGCCTCACGCGACCAAGCGCCGTTTGAAAAACGTCCTCAACGCGGTTCCAATCGCAACGCCGCAATGTCCTTCGCCACAGGCCCCTTCTGGATCGACCCGAGATACACATGGATCGCCCGCAGCTGCTCATCGGAAACAAACCGCGCATCGAGCCGCGGCATCGCCTCGCGCGGCGTGCGAACCAGCACCTTGAAAGCCTCGAACGGATGCGGTTCGGGCGCGAGCTTGGGCGCCGCTGCGTTCGCCGCCCTGCCCGACCGTTCCGTGGCAACTGAAGCAGCCGTTGGCCATGTAGCGCTGGCGGGAGCGTTCGACCGTCTCGGCGTCCGACTTAACGGCGTGAGCAGGCTCGGCGACTGGTAGACCGGTTCGCGCGAGACCACCACGTAGCGGGTCGACAACTGGTCGGCGACCCGGCTCAGACGGATCCTCGAGAACGCGACCTGGGTGCCGGCCGAGCCGATATCGATGCCCACGCTGGTGACGACCACGTTGTCCTGCACCCACCAGGCCGCCTCGCCCGCGCCGGGCGCGGCGCCGAACTCGTCGTGATCGTGGTCGTGGTCGGCGGCGTCGCCGTGGGCGTGTACGTCGTCCATGCCGGCGCCGTAGCGGTGGTCGGCCAGGCGGTGCGGCGGCGCGGGATCGGACCCGTCGGTGGTCATGCGCGAGGCGGCCCGTATCGGCTCAGCGAACCCGGAACCCCAGCCGCGCAGAGATCGCGTCGGCGGTGGCGATGACCTGCGGCGCCAGGCCGCGCAGGTCCTTCTTGGTCAGGCGCTGGATCGGCCCGGCCAGCCCGACCGCGGCGACCACCTTGCCCGAGATGTCGCGGATCGGCGCGCCGATGCCGCGCATGCCGACCTCGCTTTCCTCGTCGTCGATCGCATAACCCGACTGGCGCACCTCGTCGAGCGTGCGGCGCAGCGCGGCGACGTCGGTATTCGTCTTCGGGGTGCGCGCGGCCAGGCCTTCCTCGACCACCGCCTCGACCACCTCGGGCGGGCCGAAGGCGAGCATCGCCCGGCCCTCGCAGGTGCAGAACGCCGGCTTGCGGGTGCCGATGTACGAACGGATGCCGATCGCCTGCGATGTCTCGAGGTTGTACAGATAGATGATCGAGGTCTGCGCCAGGATCGCCAGGTGCACACCCTCCTGCGTCTTGTCGCGCAGCGCGCCGAGCAGCGGGCGCGCCTGGTTCGATACGTCCATTCGCTGGCGCACCAGCGCGCCGAGTCCGAACAGGGCCAGGCCGAGCCGGTAACGGCCGTTCTCCGGGTTCTGTTCGAGAAAGCCTTCGGACGCCAGCGTCACCGCCAGCCGGTGCACCGTGCTCTTGGCCAGGCCCAGGCGCTTGGCCAGGCTGCTGATGCCGATCTCGGCCTCGTCTTCGGAGAACACCTTGAGCACCAGCAAGGCCGAGGTGACCGACGACAGCCGACCCGTCGAAGGGTCCTTGCGCAGCGGCTTGGCGAGCGGCATGTCCATCGCAGGATGCGATCGCAAGTTTCTCGTATGTGGAACCCCGTTCTTCCCTGGGGAACGGTCGATTCAGGTCGGCGCGGACGCTGCGGCGTTCGCACTCGGCGAGAATGGCGAGCTTCATGACGCGTCATTC
>JANLVM010000662.1:0-9726 GCA_031364015.1 Gemmatimonadaceae bacterium | reverse complement strand
GCGACCGATGCGCAGCACGTTTTCGATCACGCGATCGCCCTGCTCGAGCGCGGCGAGCTTCGCGCAGCACGCCGGGACGCAGATGGAACGTGGCACGCGGTGCCGTGGGTTAAACGCGCAATTCTGCTCGGGTTTCGCCTGGGAAAAGTCGTGGAGATGTCGGCTGGTGGCCCGTTTCACTTTTTCGACAAGCACACTTTCCCGACGCGAGATTTTCGCCTCGATCATCACGTGCGCATTGTGCCAGGTGGATCGACGGTGCGTCGCGGAGCCTATCTTGCGCCGTCGGTTGTGTGCATGCCGCCCATGTACGTGAACGTTGGCGCGTGGGTGGGTCGTGGCACCATGATCGACTCACACGCGCTCGTGGGATCGTGTGCGCAGATCGGTGAGCGCGTGCACCTGAGCGCCGCGGCGCAGATCGGCGGCGTGCTGGAGCCTGTCAACGCCGCGCCCGTGGTGATCGAGGACGATGTGGTTGTGGGTGGTAACTGCGGTGTATACGAAGGTACGGTCGTGCGCGCACGCGCCGTACTCGGCGCTGGCGTCATTCTCACGCGCGGCACGCCCGTCTATGACTTGGTGCGCGAAACGGTGCACCGCGGCACGCCCGACCTTCCGCTCGAGATTCCCGAGGGTGCGGTGGTGGTGCCCGGCGCCCGCCGGGTCAGCTCGGCGTTTGGCGAACGGGAAGGGGTGTCGCTGCAAACGCCCGTCATCGTGAAGTACCGTGACGATCGCACCGACGCGGCGACGGCGCTTGAGGCGTGGCTCCGCTGAGCACTCCCGTCAACGCGGACTCGCGCGCGGGCTTATCGCTGGTGGTGCGCGGCAATGTGCGCGCACCAGGAGACAAGTCCATCAGTCATCGCGCGCTGATTTTTTCGGCGCTGGCTGTTGGACCGTCGCGTGTTCGTGCCATTCTTGAATCGGCCGACGTGCAAGCCACAGCGCGCGCGTTGCGTGCCATGGGTGTGACCATTCCGCCGCTCGGTCCGGACATCATCGTGGAAGGCGTCGGCGCCGACGGCCTCCGTTCTCCGATCGGTGCACTCGACTGCGCCAACAGCGGCACCACGACGCGCTTGCTAGCTGGGCTCATCGCGGGACTGCCTGGGCGCAGCGCGCGATTCGAAGGCGATGCGAGCCTCAGCCGTCGTCCAATGCGACGTGTCGCCGCGCCACTGCGGGCGATGGGTGCACGCATCGAGTTCGAGGGCGCCGACGGACACGACGGCCTCCCCATGCGTGTGTTCGGTGCAGCGCTTGAGCCCGTGAGCTGGGACAATGCGCATGCCAGCGCGCAGGTGAAGGGAGCGGTTCTGTTGGCCGGTCTGGTGTCTGGCGTGCCAGTCGAGGTACGTGAGCCCGCACGCTCACGTGACCACAGTGAACGCATGCTGGCGGCGCGCGGGGCATCCGTCGAAGTCCTGGCACTTGGCGTGCGTTTGGCCGGAGCACAACAACTCCATCCACTTGATGTCGACGTGCCGGCCGACCCGTCGTCGGCCGCGTTTTTCGCCGCGCTGGTGGCGCTGGCCGACGAAGGCGAACTGCGACTCACCGACGTCTGCTTGAATCCCACGCGCACCGGCGCATTGGAGGTGCTCGCTCGCATGGGCGCGCCGCTTCGTGTAGAAGATGAGCGCGTGATCGGTGGGGAGACCGTCGGCACAGTGATCGTTCGTCCTGGTCGACTGCATGGTACGCGCATTGGCGGCGACGAGATTCCGCGGTGTATCGACGAACTTCCGCTGCTGGCGTGCGTGGCGACACGCGCCGAAGGCGAAACACGCATTACCGACGCAAGTGAGTTGCGAGTGAAGGAGAGCGACCGAATTCGTGCCGTTGTGTCCAACTTGCGTGCGATGGGGGCGGAGGTTGAGGAGTTCCCAGACGGTATGCGCATTGTTGGTTCGCCACGTCCATTGCGAGGACACGCCATCACGCACGGTGATCATCGGCTGGCGATGGCGTTCGGCATCCTTGGCACTTTGCCAGGCAATCGCATCACCGTCGACGATCCCGAATGCGTTTCGGTGTCGTTTCCGAATTTCTGGAGAGAGCTGGCACGCGTGTCTGGAGTCGCTGCGTCGTTCACGAACGACGGAGCAGCGCCGACGTTTTCCAAGCCGCATGTGGTGATCGCCATCGACGGTCCGGCGGCTTCCGGGAAGAGCTCCACAGCGCAATGGGTCGCTCAACGGCTTGGGGTCCACCATGTCGACTCTGGAGCGTTCTATCGAGCTCTCACCCTACTGGGACTGCAGAGCGGCGTGCCGCCCGAGTCATGGACCGCGACGACACTGCTTGGAGAGGCCCACCGAGTCACGCAACGGCTCACTGAGCGATCGGTCTTGCCGCTGGTAGACGCCCAGGTGGTCGATGAAGCGCTGCGCGATTCGCCCGTGACGCGGCACGTGTCACGCGTGGCGCAGATGGGCCCGGTACGCGACTGGGTCAATGCACAGGTTCGACAGGCCGCCACGGGGTGCAGTGTGGTCGTTGATGGCCTGGATATTGGAACCGCCGTCTTTCCCGACGCCACTCTCAAGGTCTTTCTCAATGCCGACCCATGGGAGCGCGCCAGTCGGCGATTGATCCAGCGTCTGGGCCGTCGTCCCACCGATGCCGAGATTGCCCGGGAAACAGAAGCGCTGGTGGCTCGGGATTCCCACGACGCGCTCCAGAGTGCGCCAGCGCCCGACGCCATCACCGTCGATACCACCACGCTCACGCAGGAGGAACAGGTGGACCGGATCGTCGCCCTCGCCAAAGCCGCGACGAACAGTGCCACGTCTTACGCCTGAGGTTGCGTCTTTACCTCGTTGACCCGTCTCTTCGACTAGTCTATGTTTCAAGGTTCCGGCAATTCTGCCGGGACCTTGTTTTTCACCCCCTTTCTCGGCGCGGCGAGTGCAGTCCCGCGATGTGGAGACCCAAATCAGCATGAGCATCGAATCGAGCCCCGACACGGGCACCGAGTTGGATTCCGAGTTGAATTCCGAGCTGGCCATCGCGCTCGACGAAGACTCGCTGGGACACCCGAAGCTGACGCCGCGCGAAAAGCGCGACATCCAGAAGAGCCAGCTGCGACCACTGGCCAATCGTCGCCCCGAGCTCTACGAAGAAGACGAGTTCTCGTCCGACGAGTACGAGCGGATGATGGAGCTGTACAACGGGACCCTCGCCTCGATTGAAGAAGGCGAAATCGTCAAGTCCCGCGTGCTTGAAATTCGCGAGAACCTGGTCGTCCTCGATATCGGCTTCAAGTCCGAAGGAACGATCGCGCTCGAAGAATTCAAGGACATGCCCGACCTCAAGGTCGGCGACGAAGTCGAGGTGTTGCTCGAGCACCTGGAAGATCAGGAAGGCTCGGTGGTGCTGTCGAAGAAGAAGGCCGATTTCATGCGGGTGTGGGAGCGTATTCGCGTGGCCTACGAAAGCGACATGCCGGTGGAAGGCGTGCTCGTCAAGAAAATCAAGGGTGGTGTCGTGGTCGATCTCATGGGAGTGGACGCGTTCCTTCCCGGTTCACAGATCGCACTTCGTCGCGTGCCCAACATCGACGAGCTGCTCGGTCACAAGTACGAGTTCAAGATCATCAAGCTAAACAAGCGCCGCCGCAACATCGTCGTCTCCCGCCGAGTGATCCTCGAGCAGGAACGCGCCGGCAAGCGTGAGAAGCTGATGAAGGAGCTCAACAAGGATCAGGTGCGGAAGGGCGTCGTCAAGAACATCACCGACTTCGGTGCATTCATCGATCTCGGCGGCGTCGACGGCCTGCTGCACATCACCGACATGTCGTGGGGCCGCATCTCGCATCCGAGCGAAATGGTCCAGATCGGCATGGAGCTTGAGATCAAGGTGCTGGATATCGATTGGGAGCGCGAGCGTATTTCACTCGGCCTCAAGCAGCTTCAGAGCTATCCGTGGAAGGACGTGGCGGCCAAGTATCCGGTCGGTACGCGTGTGAACGGCAAGGTCGTGTCGATTACGAACTACGGTGCATTCATCGAGCTCGAGCCGGGCATTGAAGGCCTGGTACATATCTCCGAGATGAGCTGGACGCGCAATGTGCGTCATCCGTCCAAGATCGTATCGATTGGTGAAGCGATCGAGGCGGTGGTGCTCAAGGTCGACGAGACCGAAGAAAAGATCTCGCTTGGTATGAAGCAGACCGAGCAGGATCCGTGGGTCATTCTGCCGCTCAAGTACCCGGTTGGTACGCGCATCAACGGCAAGGTGCGCAACCTGACCAGCTTCGGCGCGTTTGTCGAAATTGAGCCGGGCATCGATGGTCTTATTCACATCTCCGACATGTCCTGGACCAAGCGCGTCCAGCATCCGTCGGAAGTGGTGAAGAAGGGTGATGCGGTCGACGTCGTGATCCTCAATATCGACAGCGAGAACAAGCGCATTTCACTCGGACTCAAGCAGGCCGAGGAAGATCCGTGGCTCAAGATCGGCGAGACGTATCCAGTGGGCACGGAGCTTCCCGGCAGCGTGGTTCGACTGATGGACAAGGGTGTCGTCGTCGACCTCGGCAACGATATTGAGGGATTCATACCGGTCAGCCAGTTGAACCCGGAAGGCACGGTCACGAATCCTGCGGACTTTACGTGGGAAACGATGAACCTGGTGATGCGTGTGCTCGAAGTGGATCCGATTCATCGCCGCATCGTGTTGGCGGTGACGTCGGTGCCGGAAGAGCAGCCGCCCAAGCCGGCCGAGCCGAGCAAGGTGCATAGCTCGGAAGACGAGATCGGGTTGTAAGTTCCGGTGTAGTCGGATAGTACGACGAGGCCCCGCCGAGGATACCCGGCGGGGCCATTGTCGTTGGGCGATCTATCGGGCTACCAGCGGCACCGCGATTCTTTTTCGTCTGCTTCAACGGCACGATACGCGAAGAGCTTGCGTACGACGAAAGGCAGGGGTCTCCTGATTGCAGAGTCCGCGAACACATCGGCAACCTCGTGACGTTGCCCGTTGCGTTCGTAGACGATAGCGGCCGAGGGAACGCCGAGGGCGCGCCAGCTCTGTGCGATTCGACGAACCTCATCAAAAGGCACGCGCGCATTCGGCACTTCGTTGCCCCAACGCACGTTGGAGTAGCCGGTAAGCGAAGCCCACCTGGTTGATCCACACGTCCATCGGCAGCTGGGGCACGCGGGGGGGGCACGCGGGGTGGCCCGTTGACGAAGCGTTCCGGGTGCTGCTGATAGGCGGCATCCAGAACGAGCTGTCGCTGCGCGAGGACGGTGGGGGTCTGGCCGCCGTGGACGGTGGCGGGCGTGAGCCACGCAATGCCTTCGTGGTGGTGCTCGTGGTTGTAGTGGAGAAAGAAGGGCGCACACCAAGAGCGAGCGCACAATACCGCGGTCCTGATACAAGTCGTGCAGATCCTTGGCGACTTGAATGCTGCCGCGATCACTGTGCGTGGTGAGTTGTCCGGGCACGATGCCCTCGCGGGCGCACGCGGTGCGAATGAGGCGTTGCGCGAGCCGGGCCGATTCGCGGCGCGCGAGCATCCAGGCGACGACGTAGCGACTGAAGAGATCGAGGACGACATAGAGTTTGTAGCGCTCGCTCTTGGTGGGGCCCCGGAGATCCGTCACATCCCACGTCCATACCTGATTCGGCTGCCTCGCCACGAGCCGCGGCACGGCGTACGGTGGATGCACGCGCTGCGCGCGCCGGGCGCGCACTTCGTGGAAGGTGGCGAGCAAGCGATACATGGTGCGCACGCTGCACACAAAGGTGCCTTCATCGAGGAGCGTGGCGTACACCTGCGCCGGCGCGCGGTCGACAAACCGCGGGTCGCGCAAGTAGGCCAAGACCTGCGTTTGCGCCGCCGGGGACAACGCGCGTGGCGACGGCGCGCGCGCCACGGCTTGGCCGTCGCGCTGGCCGTCGCGCTGGCCGTCGCTCGCGAGAGGCGGGGCGGGTGGTCGAAGCCAGCGATACGCACTGGACCGCGGCACGCCGAGTGCCCCACTCAACGTCGACATCCCAATCGCGTTCCCATGCGTCTGCAGCGTCGCCGTCATGTGTGCGCGCGATTCCCGTCGGCTGGTTGGGGCAGCCCCAGCAGCTCCGATAGTTTTTTGGATCGAGATCACCAACTCGGCGCGCGCGAGCTGGTCACGCAGGCGGTCGTTCTCGCGCTGCAGCCGCTCCATCGTCTCGGTGTCCGCGCGGGGTTTCGGCCCACGCCGTTGCGAGAGCGCCTGTCGCGCGCCCGCGTGGTATTGTTTGCGCCACGTGGTGAGTTGCGACGAGAACAACCCTTCCCGGCGGAGCAAGCTACCCAGGTCTCCCACGGCCTGACACTGCGCCGCTTCGTGTACGATGCGCTTCTTGTATTCGACGGTGAACCGGCGGCCCGGCGCTGGCGGACACTTCCGTTTCGCTGTTCGATGCACCGCTGGATGTAACGGCCATACGATAGGACCTCCTGTGCCCCCTGAGTTCCTCACTAATTACGCGAGGGGAATCGTCTCACACCATATTGACAAGGGGGGGATGCGGAGACGCCCATGAGGTAATTTCACTCACATCGCCTACCTACAGTCAACCAACCGCACGCCGCCGCGCGCCAGGGCTTGCCATTCCGCTACAAGAAGGACTTGCACCTCTTTGGCCAATGCCCATGCCGGGCACACCAAACGATAGGGCCCCGGCGACTGCCGGGGCCCTATCAGACGTTCAACTACCACGGCATCTACTCTCCGCTCGCCTTCCGGCGACGCGCAACGATTCCGAGAGCAGCAAGGCCAGCAGCCATTAGAGCGTAAGTCGATGGCTCGGGCACCACGGAAGAAGCCTGGGCGGCAGGAGTGCAGGTGTCGTACTTATCTTTCCCTTCCTCCTTTTTGTTGCACCTGATCTGTCCCGTCAAAAGCTGACCATTACTATGGACACGCTGCAAGTCGTTGATGTCGTTGACTCGGAAGTAAAATTCTGAAGACCCAGCACCAGTATAATCGACCTCGATATCTTTGTTGTTGTAGAAGTCGACATCGAGTTGGTCAGTATCGTCATCTACATCTTTGTCGCCATAGAATTTGGCAATGAAGTACGCGGGGTTCGGGGACGCACCGGTCGGCGACGTGAAGTTCACAGACAATCTGAAACGAAGGGAGCCGCCGAAGTCGAAGCTCGTATTGCTTGCCAGCGTGAACTTGCCAAGGTAGTCGCTGAGAGTATTCAACTCATGCAAGGATCCGGGATTCGCCAGATTGATATCAAATGAGCCGCCCGTGAATGTCAATCCGCCCCTCGTAGTGCCCGATGTTGTAGTGGAGAGGCAGGTGTACGCCGTCGTGTAAAAGCAGCCGGTGGTCGCGCCGGTGATACGCACCTGCGCCTGTGCCGGGGCTGAAACAGCAGCCATCGCTGCAGCCATCACGGTCGCCGTCAAAAATTTCTTCATTCTTTAGCCTGTCGCGCTAGGCGACGATGGGGAGGGATTAGCCCAATGGAGGGACACACACCTTTACAGCGCAAACACTGTGCCGAAGATCACAATGATGTCCGTTTAACGGGCCGTAGGGAGTGTCGCGATCCGTCACTCTCAGCCATCACACTTCTCAATTCCCACATTCCATACTGTCAGATGAGCCTGTTGCGCATGCGCCATATATCCTGTCGGATGTGTCGCAGAAACGCCACCGCCATCGGACGCGACACGACGCTCTCGAATCTCGGTGGGCACTGGCGAACGTAGTCCCGCAGATTATTGAGCTACCGCAAAACGACGGTCGTCATTGCCAGCACTGTAACAGGCCGTCGACCGGTGAGCCGAATGCTGAGCACAAGTCCGGTCCTTCGCCTTCTCCAGCCGAGCTCTCTGAGCCGCGATGATTCCCAGCACGGCGCCTGCCCGAGGGCAGACGCCGCATTCTCTCCAACCTTTACGCTTTACGACGACGGCGCGAAACGGCACTCAGCGCTGCCAGACCAGCGGCCATCAGAGCGTACGTCGTCGGCTCCGGAGTTCGAGTATTCGGCTGGCCCAGGACCACTCGGATCTTGGCGTACAACTCACCCGTGCTGGAGTGACCCTCCGCAGTGTCGAAACCACTGATGGCGACATCGCTGCACTGCTGATTCCACCAGTATCCCGTGCAATGCTGCTGCTTCATGTGAATACAGCGAGAGTCCGTACGTATAGCCGTTGTACAGGAACTGCGTTTCTGATCCCGGCAGGTTGAAAAGGACATCGTCGCCGTTCTGAGTGGTCGTCTCGCTGTGATCGATGAAGAACGACGCAACCTTCGTAATGGACGTCGGATTGGTACCCAGCACGTTGGCGTCAAACTGGAACGTCATCTCACTTTGGTGAGGGAGGACTCCTGGGAGGACTCCCCACCCTTTGTCAAGTGTGGGGAGTCGTGTCATGCTGCGGCGAGCGTGATCGCCGCCGCCGTGCGGGAGTGCTCGTTGGTGTACGTCGTGCCATCGCGCAGCATGGCCATGAGAATCCGCAGCATGCGGTCGGCGACACGGCGGCAGGCGCGACCATGCGAGTGCCCGCGCGCGCGAAGCGCGGCGTAGACCTGCTGCGACGCGGCATCGCATTGCGTACTCACGCGGGCGGCATGATAGAGCGCGGTGCGCAGCCGCCCATTACACGCGTGGCGCATCACCACCTGTGTCCGCGTGCCACTGCGGCGCGTGACGGGCGCGATGCCGGCGTGCGCGCGGAGCGCCGGGAGATTGCGGGTGGCGATCGCGTCTGCGGCTTCCCCGAACAGCGTCGCGACGGTTTTGACGCCGAAGCCTGCCAGCGAGCGCAGGATGTGCACATCGCTCGGCGTGGTGCCCGCGTCGGTGCCCTCGCGCGCCGCGTCCAGCGTCTCAAGCAGCGTCGCCAACGCGGCGGCGCAGGTCTTCCGCTGTGCGTGCACCAGCGCGAGGCGCGGCAGGAGCAGCGCGACATGCGCCGACGCGGCGGCGATCGTGCCGGGCGTCACCACGGGGGACGGCGCGCGGAGCGCTGCGACGATGTCGTCGGCCGTGAGGCGGCGAATGCGATGCGCTTTGAGGCCGACCGCAATCCGGGGGCGCCGCAGCCCGCGCGCGGCGTCGGGGGTGATGCCAGGACGAGCAGATGCCACAGCCACGGCTCGTCAGCGGCGGGGCACAGCACGAGCGCCTGCGGGAAATAGCGGTACCGCTGCTCCCGCAGCCTATGGCTCAGTCGGACGTGCTCATCGCGCAACTCGTCATCCCTGCGCGAATACTCGCGGATCTGCAACACGGTGGCGTCATCCGTCGCGACGCGCCGAAAGCAGGGGCGATCCGTGCGCAGCGAGTCAGCCACGACGAACGCGTCGAGGCGATCATCCTTCGCCCCGGCCACGGTGTGGCGGTCGCGAAAACGATCCGCCTGCTTCGGGTTGATCGCATACACGGGATACCCGTGCGCCAGCAACCCCTCGCGGCGACGGAACGTGAGCTGGAGAAGATTCGCGTCGCCACGCAGCGGACGCGGCGGCCGCTGCGGGGCCGTGATCGGATCGGCGTGCGGCTCGGCCGGGTGCTCGGTCGCTTCAAAATGGCCAAACATTTTATCTGCATGATCACCGAGACCGCCTTCAGGTACGCGCGCGACGAGGCGAACATCACGCAAGAGGCCGCGCTGGATGGGATCTACATCATCCGGACCAGCGTGCCCGCGACCGAGCTCAGTGCGCCGGCGGTCGTCGCGAGCTACAAGAG
>JANLVM010000649.1:0-2975 GCA_031364015.1 Gemmatimonadaceae bacterium | reverse complement strand
GGATCGTTGGCAAACCCGAACCCTTCCGCCTTGGGATCGCGGCCCAGCAGACGAGGAAACGCGGGCGGCATCCCCTCGCCCTTCTGACCGTGGCATTGCGCACATTGGGCCGCATACAGCGTCGCTCCCTCGGCGACGGTGCCCCGTCCGGCTGGGAGCTCCGCGCCGTCGGCGCCAATGTCGTGGTTCATGGCGGTCAGCTGTGAATCAACAACGGGATGTCCAAGCCCGTAGCGATTCGACGCGCCAGGCCCACCGGGTACGGCACCGGCATCGTACGTGGCAAACGACGCGTTAGCGCCGTTGCGGCCAGCGACGCCCGACGCAGCATCCTGCCGATTGCACCCCGAAAGTGTGAGCGCCATTGCGGCAAAGATCATCGTGGTACGGCGCATACTCAGGTCGTCCCGTGAAAGTGCACGCGACCGCCGCTGTCGATCTTCCAGCCGACGATCTGGTTGTAGTGGTAGTCAGTACCCGGTCCACGTTCTGCTATGAGTGCGGTGCGCGTGGGTTGCACAAACCCGGCTTCATCGGTCGCGCGACTCAGTAATACCGACTCGCCACCCTTCCATTCCCACATGTACTGAAAGCGAATTGTCGACTTGCGCTCTGGCGTGCCAAGGAACTCCGCATCGTGCCAGGTGCCGCCACCATCGCTGCTCACCTCCACCCGCGTGATGCGACCGCGACCACTCCACGCGAGCCCGTTGACTGAATGCCATCCTTGCGCGACGAGCGTCTGCGGCGCAGCGGGCGAGGTGATAATGGACTTGGCGTCAATCTCGAACGTGAAAATGCGCGCCGTTCCATTTGGCAGTGGATCGGTGTACTTGGACGTTTCCCACCGCGTCATCCACGGCGCCAAGCCCACTTCGATACGTCGAATCCACTTCACATTGATGTTGCCTTCCCAACCCGGAAGCAGGAGTCGCAACGGATACCCCTGCGCCGGACGCAATGGCTCACCGTTCTGCGCCCACACAATCATCGCGTCGTCCCACGCCTTCTCGATCGGCACCGATCGTGTCAACAGACACGCGTCGCCACCCTCGGCGAGCAACCACTTTGCCTCTTTCTTTACGCCCGCCTCGCGCAACAGCGTGGCCAGCGGCACACCGGTCCACTCCGACGTACTCACCATCCCCGCGACCTTTTGCGGAGTCATGTCCGGCTTCGGATCGCGATACGACGCGCGGCCGTTCCCTGCGCACTCGATAAAGTGCGTGCGCACAACCTGTGGCAGTCGCTTGATGTCGCTCACCGAAAACGTGAGCGGACGATCCACCAAGCCGTGAATGGTCAGTGTGTGACGATCGGGATCGAGCGCAGGGATTCCCGCGTGATGCCGCTCGAAGTGCAAATCGGACGGTGTGATGCTGCCCGTGAGATCCTGGAGTGGTGTCAGTGAACTGCCAACAGTCTCGCCGTAGGGCGCTCGTGATGGCGCATGAAAGTCGGAGCGCACACCGAGTGGCGACGTCGGCGCCCCTTGAAGCTTCGTCGCATCAGACGGAACAGAGGGCCGAACAGGCGGCGTGGGAACCGGCGGCACAGGGGGCTTCACGCCCTGCCCCCCAGCGCCAAGCGGAAGTCCGGCGAGCACCGCGCCCCCTACAGCGCCAGCGGCGCCCGAGAGAAGGTCGCGACGCGAGAGCAACGTCGCCGACGCGACGTCCGACGAGAGATCCGAAGGGGATAGATGGTCAGTCATAGCGACAACTTACTGCTTCGCATCGCGGATGGCCGCCGGATTCGGCCACAACGCACCCTTCGCGTTGGCCCGAGCAAGCGTTGGTGGAGGGCGGAAGGCCTTGTGCCCCTTCGTCTCGTAGGGAACGTCTGCCGGCGCGCCCCCCATCGGCCAGTCGCTTTCCTTGCCCGGCGAGTCAGGACGCGCATGCGAATTGATGAACGCGGACAGATCGAAGGCTTCTTGCGCACTGAGAGAACCGGGCGCCGTCTGCGGCATGTTGTGTTTGATGAAGCTGGCCGCGCGCTCGATGCGTGACATCGACGCACCGATCGAATACGACTTGGGGCCCCACAGCGGCGGGATAGGACCGTTGCCTTCCCCGTTCAACCCGTGGCAGGTCGCACACAGTTTCGTCGCATAGAGCGACGCGCCCGTTCCGATAACGCCTTCCAGCGTATCGGGCATCGCCACCAACCCGTCCGCGCCCGCAATCCTGGTGCCCACCGGAATGTCCTGCGAGATGAACGCGAGGTACGCGAGTATGTCGACCATCTCGCGACTCCCCACCGGAATCGCGTTGCCCGCGAGCGATCGCGTAATGCAATAGTTCACCCGATCCGCCAAGGCCACCACCGTGCCCGAGCGCGGCATGTACTTCGGAAAGCGCGCGTGTGAACCAGTGAGCGGGCCCGACGTGGGACGAATCCCGTCATCTTGATGACAGCTCGTGCACCGCAGGTTCGACAACGCGTAGGCCGGTAAGCTCTCCGGTGTAAAGCGTATCAGGTACAGCCCGCGCTTGATCGACGCACCCATCGAATCATTGGGAATATCCGGCTCGCGCTTCGGCGTCCATGCTGCCTCTCGAAACGTGACCGCCGTTTCGACGGAGCGATTGGCTGCATCCGGCGGCGACGGCGCGGATCGTTCAGAACAGGCGCCAGTCGCGAGGCTCACCGCGACAGCGAGTGGAAATCCGTGGAAGAGTCGCATGATCATAATTTACAGCATGGCCCGAGAACTCGGCGAGGTCTATACTGGTCGGCATGCAACGTCTTCTCCTGGCACTCGCTCTGCCGTTCGCTTTCTCTTCGGCGCAGCCGTCGCGCACCACCATTGTCATTCTCGGAACAGGGACCCCCATTCCTGACCCCGATCGGCCGGGGCCCGCGGTCGCCATCGTCGTGGACAGCACCGCGTATCTCTTCGACGCCGGCGTCGGCGTGGTGCGTCGAGCTGCGGCCGCGGCCCGCGACGGCGTAGTCGGGCTGCGCGCGCC
>JANLVM010000196.1:0-2519 GCA_031364015.1 Gemmatimonadaceae bacterium | reverse complement strand
TCCGATCATGGCGACATGCGTGCCGGGCATGGGGCTCAACGTCGATGGCACGCGGTACTTCTGGTTTTGTCATACCGATGCGGACACGCCGGACAAGTTGGACAGGGCGGAGGTGCAGCGGTGCGTGGCGGCGATGGCTCAGGAGGTCCTCTCGCATCTGCGGAAATGTAGCGACAGGCGTCCTCTTGTAGTAGCGATCAGCCGAGACTACTATTAGCGATCAGCCGTATTCTAGACTGGCGTTTAGCCGAACTTCTCAACTGTCGCGATGCCACCCACCGCTCCGGCGTATCCGCGCTACCTCGCTCCTCGGCTCCGCGACGCACTCGCTGACACGCCTGTCGTGCTCATTCACGGGCCACGCCAGAGTGGCAAGACTACCTTGGCACGCGCCGTCGGCGCCCGTCGGCGATATCACTATGTGTCTTTCGACGACGAGTCTGCCCGGCACGCGGCACAGCAGGACCCAGTGGGATTCATCGCGGGCCTGCCGGAGCGATCGATACTCGATGAGGTCCAGCGGGTGCCCGAGCTCTTTCTGGCCATAAAAGACGCGGTGGATCAGCGGCGCGTGCCTGGCCGGTTCATGCTGACGGGATCGGCGAACGTATTGTTTGTGCCGCGCGTGGCTGACTCGTTGGCCGGTCGCATGAGCATCCTGCGATTGCATCCGTTGGCGCAGTGTGAACTAGCGCGCCGACCTCCACGCTTCCTTGATGCGCTATTCGGGCAGGGGTTCAAAACAAGAGTCTCGGAGCGGCTCGGTGAGTCGCTGGCCGAACGCATCGTTGCAGGCGGATATCCGGCGGCCCTGGCACGACGGCTGCCAGCGCGCCGAGCCGCGTGGTACCGCGACTATGTCGAGTCGCAGGTCCAGCGTGACGTGCGCGACCTCACGCGCATTCGATCGCTTGACGCGATGCCCAGGCTGCTGCGCATGGCAGCAACCCACACCGCACGCCTCATCAATGTCGCTGACCTTGCGGGTCCGTTTCAGTTGACTCGGCAGACGATTCACGACTATGTCACACTGCTTGAGCGCGTGTTTCTCGTGCAGCGACTTCCCGCGTGGCACAGCAATCAGTTGAGCCGATTGGTGAAGACCCCGAAGTTGCATGTGGGCGATACCGGACTGGCATGCGCCATACTCGGCCTCGACGCGGCGCACCTGCAT
This sequence comes from Gemmatimonadaceae bacterium, assembly GCA_031364015.1. Lineage (GTDB taxonomy): Bacteria > Gemmatimonadota > Gemmatimonadetes > Gemmatimonadales > Gemmatimonadaceae > Gemmatimonas. The sequence goes on along the minus strand of JANLVM010000196.1, from coordinate 1,345 downwards.
GGCAATCGCGAAACGCTGGGTCCGTTGCTGGAAACGTTCGTACTTCAGGAACTGCAACGGCAAGCGAGCTGGCGCGAAACACCAATCACCTTCCATCACTTCCGCGATCGCGACGGTGTCGAAGTGGACCTGGTGTTGGAGCAGGGTGCCGGTGCCGTGGCCGGCATCGAGGTCAAGGCGAAGGCCACCGTCACCGGGTCAGATTTTCGCGGGCTGCGGAAACTGCAGCAGGCCGCAGGCAAGCGGTTCACGCACGGCGTCGTCCTGTACGACGGAACAACGAGCGCCAGCTTCGGTGATGGCCTGTTTGCGGTGCCAATTCGGGCGCTCTGGGAATCAGTCTGACGGCAGCGCGTCGATGTCACTCGCGACGTCGTGCACGAAACAGCGCCAGATCAATCGACTCACCCATCGCCTGATATCCGGCGTCGCTGGGATGCAACTTGTCGCCGGAATCGTACAACGGCAGGAGTCGCAGCGGCTGTGCCGGATCACGCGTAACCTTGTCGAAGTCAATCACGCCGTCAAACGCACCACTGCTGCGGATCCACGTGTTAATGGCCCTTCGCGTGGCCTCCTGCGCCGGCGTCAATCGCTCGAACGGCGTGAGCGTCGCGCCGTACACCACCATGCCGCGCTCGTGCGCGCGATCGATGAGTTGACGATACGCGAAGGTGATGTCGTCGGCGCTGATGCGGTAGGCGGCATTGGGCGAGATCGAGATATCGTTGCGCGCGATATCGTTGATGCCCTCCATGACGATGACATGCGTGACGCCCGGTTGCGTCAGCACATCACGATCGAAGCGGGCCACGAGACTGGGACCGGCGCCGAATGTCAGCACCTGATTACCGGAAATGCCGGCGTTGATGACGGACTTGACTGGCTCTGAAGACGTGAGCAGACGCCGAGCGAGCACATCGGGCCAGCGACGATTGGAATCGGGTGTGGCGCCGTAGCCATCGGTGATCGAGTTGCCGATCGCGACAATGGCACCGGTGGCGCGCGCATTCGTCACTTCCACGCTGGTCAGGAAGATCCACGATCGCAGTGTCGTATCAGCGGCAAACGTGCCGCTCGCGGTCTGATTGCCACGCTTGGAGACGTACGTCGTTTGCACGCCGAGTGCATGTCGCGTGGTGGTGCGCGTGGAGTCGGGCAGGTAGAGACTCACCGCCAAGTCGCCCAACGTTGGAACAGCGTATGCAATCGGGTCACTGGTGACGACCGCGCCGGTACGCACGACCACCTCGCTTTTGCCCCCGAACGTCAAGGCGCATCGGTGCCGCGTACATCGCGCGTCGCGTCACCGGCTCCACTATCGATTCCGCGTCCGATCGCGCCT
>JANLVM010000630.1:0-1648 GCA_031364015.1 Gemmatimonadaceae bacterium | reverse complement strand
CACGACATGAGTTTCGTCATGAGCCTGACCGAGTACCTGTACGTGCTCGATTTCGGCAAAGTCATCGCTGAAGGGACACCGCAAGAAATTGCGGTGAATCCTCGCGTCATCGAAGCCTATCTCGGAGGAGGTTCACGTGTTGACGATTAAGGGTCTCGAGGCCGGCTACGGAAAAGCATTGGTACTCCGCGAGGTGTCGCTGGTCGTCAAAGAGGGCGGGCTGACGACGGTTCTCGGCCCCAACGGTGCTGGCAAGTCCACCTTGCTGCGCGCGATTTCCGGCGTCATCAAGGCGAGGCTGGGCTCGATTGAATTCGACGGCGAACGCCTGGACAAGCTGGAAGCGCACGAGATCGTGCGCCGTGGCGTTGTGCATGTGCCCGAAGGCAGGCAGATCTTCCCCGACCTGAACGTCTCCGAACATCTGCAACTCGGTGCCATCGCCGCCGGCCGCCCCTCGGCGCGGCCCGAGGTGGAATCCTTCATCTTCAACCTGTTTCCGCGCTTGAAAGAGAGGCTGCGCCAGCCGGCGGGCACGCTCTCGGGCGGCGAGCAGCAGATGCTGGCGTTTGGACGCGCCCTGATGGCCGAGCCGAAGATTCTTCTGCTCGACGAGCCGTCGATGGGTCTCGCGCCGGTCTTGGTCGAGCAGGTGCTCGAAGTCGTGCGGCAGCTCATCAAGGAGCGCGGCCTCACGGTGCTGCTGGTGGAGCAGAACACCCGGCTCGCGATGAATCTCGCCAACGTCGTCTATGTGCTCGAGAACGGCGCAATTGCCTTCTCCGGCACGCGCGAAGAGGCGAAGTCCTCCACCGTCATCCAGGACCTCTACATGGGAGTCAAAACCGTTGCGAGATAAGCGCCAGCCGTGCAAGCTGACCACGCTCGATGCGGCGGCGCGCCTCGTGCGCGCCGGCGACACGGTAGGCGTCGGCGGCATGACCCTTTACCGCAAGCCGATGGCATTCGTGCGCGAGCTTGCGCGCGCCGGCGCGAAAGATCTGACGCTGCTCGGCTTCACCTGCGCCTTCGAAGCCGAACTGCTGGCCGCGGCAGGCGTTCTCGGGACGATCCGCAGCTGCTATTTCGGCATGGAGTTCCTCGGCCTCGCGCCGCGCCTGCGGCGTGCCACGGAAGAGGGGCGAATCAAGATCGTCGAGGAGACCGAGTACACGATCGCCATCGGGCTGCAGGCGGCCCTGATGTGCGTGCCCTACCTGCCCTCGCGCGACACCGAACTCGGTACCGACTATTTCAGGATTCGCACGGACCTGAAACGTGCACCGTGCCCGGTGACGGGCGAGATGTTGACGTGGTTTCCGGCCGTCGCGCCGCGCGTGGCGGTGATCCACGTGCCGATGGCGGACGAGCGCGGCAACGCCTGGCTCGGTGGCCAGCATTGCATCGACATCCAGCTCGCCATGGCCGCCGAGGTCACGATCGTGACCGCGGAACGCATCGTTTCGACGGCGCAAATCCGCGACGCGCAGGGCGCGGCGGGGCTCGTTTCGTTCATGGTCGACGCCGTGGTCGAGGCGCCCGGCGGCGCGCATCCGACGAGCTGCTATCCGGACTATCCGGTCGACGTGGTGCACCTCGCGCGCTACCTGTTGGGCGCGCGCCGCAAGGAAACGCAGCAGTACCTCGA
>JANLVM010000613.1:0-5200 GCA_031364015.1 Gemmatimonadaceae bacterium | reverse complement strand
GCGCGCGTGTGCGCCAGAAGAACAGTTCGGCGGGTGATCCCAGCAACGCGTTGCGCTTCGCGACCTCGGCGATCACCCAATTCTCCCACAACATGCCAATGTCAGGGCGAGATGCGTCGAACGAATAGGCATTGAGAAGCGCGTTGCGAATGCCGGTATCCCAGAAGAAGACCTTGTGGCTTTTGGCAATTTCCTTACGCGGATTCGTGCTGTACGATGGCAGGCGAAAAATGACGAACATGCGCTCCAGTAGATCCAAATATCGGTCGACTGTTGGACGGGCGGTATGGAGATGCGTCGCCAGTTCGCTCACCGATATTTGCGAGCCCGCTTGATGTGCCAGCAACAACAACAAGCGTTTGATCACGTCCGGTGTTCTCACCAGGCCCGTGTGGAGGATATCCTTCCAGAGATAGTCGGAACTCAATTCGCGAAGCAACGCGACCGGCTCATCGCTGGTGACGACCTCCGGATAACTCCCGAACGCCATGCGTTGCAGCAAGTACGCGCGCAGTGCTGCGGCAAAGTGTTCACGAATGTGCGTGGTACTGGCACCTCCCGCGGCCCACGATTGTGTCGCCAGCGTTTCCGTGAACAGCAGCGGCGGTAATACCAGCTTCCTGTTGCGTCCCGTGAGCGGTTCGGCGGCTTGATCGAGCAAGTCCAGTGCGGACGACCCAAGCAGGAGAATTTTCACCGGCACTTTTGCGTCATACCACCCTTTCACAATGCGCGAAGTCTCCGGCAGGCGCTGTGCTTCATCAATGACCAGTACTGCCGGATTCCCAAGCGTACGCAGCGCCTCGGGAGGCGACAGTGCCGCCGCCGCGAGAAAGCGTGCCTTGTCGACTTCCACGTCAAAATTGAGGAATTCGGAGGCCGTTCCGGCGAGTAGGTGTTCGGCGAGCGTCGTTTTCCCCACCTGGCGCGCACCCAAAATGACACCAATCTTGGGACCACCGAGGATAGCTCGGAGAAGGTCCTCACCTTCCCGTTTGATATACATACTATGCAAAATAGACGGTAAAATAGCGTTCTGCAAGTAGCTAAATCAGTTGCAACAGACGAGTTCAAAACGCACCCCCGGGGCGGCCAGCGGGTGCACCGGAGCAAGACCTCGCGCACTTCGCGATTCGGTCGTTGATGCGCGAGGCGGCCCTGGTCGCCAACGGCCATCGTCACTTCACCAATCCATGCTCGCGGAGCCGTGAAACGAAATCGCCCACATCGCGCGCAACGTCAGATTCGCTTTCCACAGCGAACGTGTGCTGCAGTTTCGCGACGATCGCGTGTGCCGTGTCGTCGGCTTTGAACGCGTTCAGGATAATAGCGCGGACGGATTGATGTTGTAGGTAAGCATGTCGGCCGCTCTTCTCAACCGCGCGCAACTGGGCGAAGATTGCAGCGACATGAAAACGAACCGCGCGTGGATCATCGTCCTCATCTCGGGCTTTCTCGGGCTTATGGTCGACGGCATGGACCTCATGTTCCTGTCGTACAGCCTTCCCAGCCTGATCAAGGAGTTCGGGATCTCGAACGTGGAGGCCGGATCGCTCGCGAGTGTCACGCTCCTGGGAATGGCAGTGGGCGGATTGGTCGGCGGGTGGGCCGCCGATCGGTACGGTCGAGTGCGTGTCATGGTGTGGACGATCATGCTGTTCTCCGTGGGAACGGCAGGGTTGAGCCTCACGCAAACCTACGGGCAGTTCGCGCTCCTTCGTTTTGTTTCAGCGTTGGGTCTTGGTGCGGAGTATGTCGTGAGTAACACACTCATGGCCGAGTACGTCCCCACTGCGCGGCGCACCACCGTGCTGGGAACGCTGCAGGCAGGTTGGTCGGTAGGATACGTCGTCGCGGCGTTATTGGCGGGGTCGATCATTCCCGCGCACGGCTGGCGGCCTCTCTTCGCGGTGGCGATCGTGCCCGTTCTGCTCGCGCTGTACATTCGCCAGTTTGTGCCGGAGTCGCCGAGTTGGCGGCAAGTGGTGAAGGCGTCTCCTGCCTCACCGCGCAGCAGCCAGTGGAAGGCGGTATGGGATTCGCCGTCGCAGCGTCGGATGTTCATGCTGTGGACGCTCACGTCGAGCTTTCTGCAGTTCGGCAATTACGGCGTGAACAATTGGCTACCAACCTATCTGGTTTCCGAGCTCAACCTCAACTTCACCAGGATGACCGGATACCTGATCGGCAGCTACGTCGCCATGATTTTGGGCAAGATCATTGCGGGGTACCTGGCTGACCTGTTCGGTCGGCGATGGATCTACGTGCTCGGATCCGTGGGTACCGCGCTCTTCCTGCCCATTGTCGTGCTGCTGCATACGCCTGGCAATATCGTGGTCCTGTTAACCGCGTTCGGTTTTCTTTACGGAATGCCGTACGGCGTGAATGCGACATATATGACCGAAAGCTTCGCGACCGGCGTTCGCGGTACCGCCGTGGGAGGCGCCTACAACATCGGCCGTATCGGCGCGGCAATTGCCCCCGCGCTGCTCGGCCTCATCGCTACGCGCTACTCCATCGGACTGGGATTAATCGTCATGGGTGGCGCCTACCTGCTGACCGGTATCATCCCGGCCCTCTTCATTCGGGAGAAGATGTATGACCCGGCGGGAGTGGCACCTCTCAGCATATGATCGACGTCAAAGGTCTCGGCCTCTCCAAATCGCGCTTCGTCGCGGGATGGCAGTGCCCCAAGCTCCTCTGGTGGAAAGTCCACGAGCCTGACGCGGAAGAACTACGGCCCGATGTGGTGCTTGAAGATTTGTTCGACCAGGGCAACCTCGTCGGTGCGCGCGCGCGTGAAGAGTGGCCCGGGGGCGTATTCATCGACGGCGATCATCACGACGCCACACGCATTTCGCGCACGCGGAGCGCTATCAATGCCGGGGCCCAGGTGCTGTTCGACGCGTGCTTCGAGCAGGCCGGCGTGTTTTGCGCGGTGGACGTGCTCGAGCGTCACGGCGATGAATGGACGCTCATCGAAGTCAAGTCATCGAGTGAGGTGAAGGAATACCATATTCCCGACGTCGCAGTGCAGGTCCACGTGTGCCGGGGTGCGGGGCTTCACGTGACGCGCGCTGAGGTGATGCATCTCAGCAAGGAGTACCGGCTTTTGGGGGGAGCGCCGTTGTTTGTTCGCGCCGACGTCACGCACGACGTCGAAGGCGTGATGCACGAAGTGCCGACGCGCATCGCGGAACAACTCGCGGTGCTCGCGGGCCCGCTGCCTGCGCATCCGACAGGCGAGCACTGCTGGCTTCACGGGGAGTGTGCGTTCTTCGACCGATGCTGGCCCAACGACTCGGACCATATCAGGCATCTCGTCGGCGTCGGGCCCAAGACCGCGATGAAGTGGATGTCGAAGGGCGTGCACACGATCAGCGCGATCCCGCGCGCGGAGAAACTCAACGAGAAGCAACAGCGGCAGATCCGCGCGCAACAGGGCAGCGCGCTCGTAGTCGAACGCGGCCTTGCCGACGCCATGCGACCCGCGCTCGACGCCAAGCGGCTTGGGTTTCTCGATTTCGAAACGATTGCGCGCGCATTGCCTGCGTGGCCTGGACTGGGCCCGTGGCATCAGGCTGCGGCGCAGTTCAGCTATCACGAACGCACCGGCGAAGGCGTGGTGACGCACGCGGAGTTTCTTGCCGAAGGTCCCACGGACCCGTCCATGCTGCCCGATGATCCGCGCGAGGCCATTGCGCGCGCGATGATCGCAGCAACCGCGAACGCCGATGTGATTGTGATGTACACCTCGTTCGAGAAGACGCAGATCAAGGCGCTCGCCGCCTATTTGCCACACCTCGCGACCGATCTCGAGGCGCTGAGCGCCAAGTTGTGGGACCTGCATCCCGCAGTGGCGAACAACGTGTATCACCCAGCGTTTCGGGGGAGCTTTTCACTCAAATCCATCTTGAATCCGCTCGTTCCCGATTTGAGTTACCGCGATCTCGTGATCGTGGACGGGAAAGTGGCGAGCGTCAAGATTGCGCGATTGTTGTTCGTGTCAGGGCGCATTCCAGTGCGTGAGCGCGAGGGTACGCGTCGCGATCTGCTCGCGTACTGCGAGCGGGACACGTTTGCAACGGTGCGATTGGTGGAGCGGTTGGGGGAGTTGGCGCGAGGGTAGCGATCGCGATTGACCTACGAATGCATTTGGACTAAGCTTAGTCCAAATGAAAACTGTCAACATCCACTACGCAAAGACCAACTTGTCACGCCTCGTCGAGGAGGCCGTGGCTGGTGACGACGTCGTGATCGCCAAAGCCGGTAAGCCCATGGTGCGGCTCGTCCGCGTTGCGGCGTCCGACGCACCACGCACCCTCGGTCAGCTCACCGGCAGCGTCGTCGAAGCGGTCGACTGCTGGGGACCCGACCCCGAGATTGAAGCGCTGTTCTACGGCGAGCCCGCTGTACCGAAGCGGAAGCGACCAGTCGCCAAACCGAAGCCGAAGCGCAAACGATGAACATGTTGCTCGACTCGCATGCGCTCCTCTGGGCGCTGCACGCGCCCGATCGGCTCACGGCGAGCGCGCGAGCGGCGGTTCGCGATGTCCGCCATGCGGTGTATTTCAGCGCAGCTTCCGCGTGGGAGCTCGAAATCAAAGCCGCGAAAGGCAAACTCACGCTTCCAGAAGGGTGGCTCGCTGCCGCCGTGGACGCCGGCTTCCTGCAAATCCCGGTCACCGCCAGCGTCGCCCAGGCCAGTGCACGCTTGCCGTGGCACCACACTGATCCGTTCGACCGGGTGCTCGTGGCGCAGGCCGTCGAGCATGGGCTCGAGATCGTTACCCGCGACGCATGGTTCGGAGCGTACGGCGTGCGGGTGATTGCCTGCTAGCGTTTTAGAGACGATGCGCTCCGTGTTGATGCCGACGGAGTCGTTGCCGTGCAGCACGAGCACATCATCGCCAAGCGTGCGACGAATGTTGTGCACCGCCTTGCTACGCGATTCATCCATATATTCTCTCCATGCCAGTCCTCACCCGGTTCCGCGCATGACCGACGTTGTTCGCCGTCTGGGCACCGCGCTCGCCGACCGATACCGTGTTGAACGCGAGCTCGGTTCGGGCGGAATGGCCACGGTCTACCTTGCGCACGATCTCAAGCATGAGCGTGACGTTGCGCTGAAAGTGCTGCACCCGGAACTGGCGGCAGTGCTCGGCGCCGAGCGGTTTTTGTCGGAGATCAAGACCACGGC
>JANLVM010000612.1:0-2195 GCA_031364015.1 Gemmatimonadaceae bacterium | reverse complement strand
CACCATACTCGAGCGGATGATCCTCCACCTTCACCGCGAGTCGCTTGTGATTCATATCGAATGACGGACCCGTTGGCACCGCCCAGGAGCGCAGTACACCGTCCATTTCCAGGCGAAGGTCGTAGTGCAGCTGTCGGGCGGCGTGCTTGTGTACGACAAAGAGTCGTCCGGGCACATTCGACACACTCCCCACCGGTTCGGGCGAGGTATCCGACGAACGTTTTGCGCGGTAGGCGGCCAAGCTGTCAGGCGGCCCCGGATCGATTTCTGCCGACAAGTCGTCCCGTGGTTGTGCCTCGTCGGTACCCTCGGTCATAGTTTATGTGAGCGGTTCACACGTTTATCCCGTCCCTGGTGTGCTTATGGCTGCCCGTTCCATCGCCAACGCAACGATCTCCTTCGGACTCGTATCCGTCCCCGTCAATCTGTACTCCTCGGCGGAATCAAAAGTCAGTATTTCGTTCAACATGCTGCACAAGAAATGCGGCTCGCGCCTCAAGCAGCAGTACATCTGCACGAAGGACCAGGAAATCGTCACCCGCGACGACACCGTCAAGGGATACGAGTTTTCCAAGGACCAGTACGTCATTCTGTCCGTAGAAGAACTCAAGGCGCTCGACGAAAAAGCGACTGGAGCGATCGACATCATCGAGTTCGTGCCGCTTGCCAAAGTCGAGCGAGTGTACCTCGAGAAAGTCTACTATCTCGGACCAGACAAGGGAGGCGACCGGGCCTACCGGTTGCTGGCCGCCGCACTGGAAGAGACAGGGCTCGCGGCGCTCGGGCAGTACGCGGCGCGCGGCTCACAATACCTCGTGCTCCTTCGCCCGTCGGACGGCGTGCTGGTGATGGAGCAGTTGCATTACGCCGATGAAATCCGAGCCACCACCGAGGTCAATATTCCGGCGGGCGACATCAAGCCCATGGAACTCGCGATGGCCAAGCAGCTTATCGCTCAGACGGCGAGCGAAACGTTCGACCCGCAGAAGTACAAGGACACCGTGCGTGAGCGGGTGATGGAGGCGATTCAGCAGAAGGTAGACGGACAGGACATCACGGCCGACGCCAAGCCTGCTGGCGGCACCAAGATTCTCGACTTGATGGAGGCGCTCAAAGCGAGCCTCGCAGCCCCGGTGCCCGACGGTGAGGCCAGGGAAGGACGGAAGGCGTCGTGAAACTGTTCGCCGGAACGAGCGGCTACGCGTTTAAAGAGTGGAAGGGCTCGTTCTATCCCGACGATCTCAAGGACGACGCGATGCTGGCCTACTACGCGTCCAAATTCCTGACGGTCGAGATCAACAACACGTTTTACCGACTGCCCAAGGAGCATGTGCTGTTGGAATGGGCCGCGCAGGTACCGGACACGTTTACCTTTGCGATCAAGGCCAGTCAACGCATCACACATCACGCCCGCCTCAAGCCGGAGTGCGCGGGCGCGGTGGAGTTTCTGCTCAAGAACACCGCATCACTTGGCGCGCGGCTGGGACCCATACTCTTTCAACTCCCTCCCAATCTCAAGAAAGACTTCGACCGACTCCGTGCGTTTGTTGACACGTTGCCGGCCGATCGACGCTATACCATCGAGTTTCGCCACCCCAGCTGGTTTGACGACGATGTGTTGGACGCCCTCCGCGCTCGCGACATCGCGCTGTGCATCACCGAGCAGCCCGAGTTCGCGTCCCCAGTAGTGACAACGGCCACGTGGGGGTATGCGCGTCTGCATCGGTTCGACTATGACGCCGCCGCGCTCGACGCGTGGGCCAAGCAACTGGCGACGCAACCATGGAGCGAGACATATGTGTTTCTCAAGCACGACGAAGGGGAAGGGTCGGGACCGCCTGCTGTGGACGCGTTGGTAACAGCGTTCGCGCAGATCGCCAGCGTGGCGCGCTCATGACGCGGTGGCACTGCGTCGTTTTCGCTGCCGTGTGTCTTGGCGGCTCGGCCATCAAGACGGTTGCAGAAGCGCAGGTCGCGTCGCCGGTAACCATCCGGGCGGGCACGCTCATTGACGGTCGCGGCGCTACCCGCCGAAACGTCGTCATCACCGTGCGCGACGGGCGCATCGCGCGTGTGGCGACCTACACCAGCGGAACGCCCGTGACGTATGATCTCAGGGCGTACACGCTCCTGCCCGGATTCATCGACACGCACGTCCACATCGATTCGCACTTTGGCAGCGACGGGCGCGCGCA
>JANLVM010000593.1:0-5435 GCA_031364015.1 Gemmatimonadaceae bacterium | reverse complement strand
CATCGGCGTAGCCGAGTGCCGCGCCGCGCGTGCCTGTTGTCACGCCACCGGTGTTTGCGTCCGCACTCACGTCGTCACGTCCCTGCCTTACGGCGTGCGGCGGCCACTGTCGCCAATGCGCAGGCCGGCCAATGTGCTGACCAACAGGTCCTGTACCCGCTCCACCTCGCGATTGGGCACGGTGAAGTTGTTGGCCAACATCGCGAACAATATTTGATGTCCGTCAGCCGAGGTGACATATCCAGACAGCGAACGCGCCTTGTCCACCGTGCCGGTCTTGGCGTACGCGTTACCCGCCGCTGGCGTATTCTTCATGCGATTGGCCATCGTGCCATCCACGCCGGCCAGCGGCAGCGCCTCGCGATACGTCACTGCCCACGGCGCACGGTGCATCGCATCAAGCACCCGCACGATCGCGCGAGGGCTTACATAGTCGTGTCGCGACAGCCCGCTGCCGTCGCGGTACGCCAGATGCTCGGGTGTCACACCCCACAGCGCCAGCGTACGCACCGCGACCGCACGTGCGCTGTCGGCGCGGCCACTCCCAGACGCCACCCGTCCCGAGGTACGAAACAGCAGTTCGGCGATCTGATTTTGTGAGGGCTTCTGCATACGTCGGAGCGCGTCGCGAAGCGGCGCCGATTCCAGGGTGACCAGTGTGTCTATACGCTTCGATGTTGGCGTGGCGCCCGCCGTACCCAATACACGACCCGATACACGACCCGATACACGACCCGATACACGAATGCCGCGCGCGGCGAGTCGCTCACGAAGTGCGGCGCGATAGGCGTCATTGGGATGACGATAGGCCAAGGTGAAACGCGCACTGTCACCAACGGCGATTGTTCCGGTGACTCGCAGCGTGGCGGCGATGGTATCGTAGGCGATCTCGATGCGCGCTCCCGAATCGGTGACCGCGCGCGTCGTGGCCTCAACGCGTACTGGCGGATACGTCGCCGTTGGCCAGCGTTCCACGCGGGCGCGCGCGCCCACTCTGATCGCGCCGCGCACCATCACCCGCAACACGCCTTCGTTGAACAGCAGCTCGTCAACGGCGGCACCCGACGGGCCATCGAGATCGTCGACTTCCCACCCGAAACCGGTCGACGGACCCTCGAACGCATCACCCTGGGTGACAATGTTTCCGGTAATTCGCGTAATCTTGCGGGCGGACAATGCCTCGGCAATCGGATCAAACGTCGACAACACGCCGCCACGCGTGAGCGAGTCACTGACGCTGGGATCGCCAGCGCCAATCACCACCAGGTCGCCGCGGAACACCGCCCCGCGCTGTGTGCCGCGCAACAGCACTGGGGTGCGCCAACGGTATTCGGGGCCCAGCACCTGCATGGCCACCGCGCCGGTGAGCAACTTCTGGTTTGACGCCGGCATGAACAGCCGATCGGCGTCATGCGCATAGAGTGTGTCGCCGGTCGTCACATCGACGATCAGCACGCCCCACCGGGCATTGCTCCACGCCGGTGCGCCGATGGCCGAGTCGGCGAGATGCCGGATGATCTCGCGCGCCGATGGCGGCGTGCGCACCTCGGCTACGGGTATCATCAGCGGGGCAACAGGCTCCGGTCGATGCGCGTCGGTGGGTGCGGGGACACGCGCACGCCCAGCGCAACCGAACAGCATCGCGACCACGACGAGCGTGCCCCTCCAGTCCGCTTTCATGCGTCCACCTCGTAGCTGCTACTCAGCGTCGCATCTTCTGCCAGATGGACCTTCACCACGCGCGCGGTCGTGTGCGCCAAGGCGGTCTGCATCCGCTCACAAATAAACCGCGCCAGATGCTCGCCGGTGGGAATCAATTTGCCATCGGCGAATTCGGGAATATCGAGATTAATGTTGCGGTGGTCGAAGCGATCGCGCACCTCGCGCTGCAGCGCGCGATCAAGAAATCCGAGGTCGACGACAAAGCCCGTCTCTTCGTCAACGGGTCCGGCCACGGTCACGTCACAGACGTAGCTGTGTCCGTGAAAATTCGGATGGGCGCAGGCGCCAAAAATGTCGGTGTTCTCGGCGTCGCTCCAGTCGGGCCGTCGATAGCGATGCGCTGCGGCAAACAGCACCCGACGAGTGAGCGACGTGCGCGGCACCGGCGCTACCGGAACACAGGAATGGCGACGCCCGCCGACAGGCCCCAGTTGCCACGCCATGCACTGCGATTTCTGGTGTCTTTCAGGATAGACGTCCCGTCGGTTGCTGTCACGAAGTAGCGGTCCGGATAGTCATACTGCCACCGAAAACTCGTCGCATCTACACGGAGTCGCAGCCCCGATGACCGCACGTATCGGAGTGCGAGTCCGTATGAGAATGCAAACTTGACCCCAAATTGATAGCCGCCGCTATCGACCGAAGCGAAGTCGCTGACCACGCCAACGCCGCCGGCCACCGAGGGAATCAGTCGGTGCCACGTCTTGTTGCCGGTCAAGGCCACATCAATGCCAGCGTCGAGCACGTGCATCGCCACGCCGGGTGTGCCTGTTTGGCGAAGCGAGGCGACTGTTGCGGGCGCAAAGAGTGCTCGTTCGGTCGGCGAAAGCGTGTAGCGCGCGTACAAGGCCGCCGGACCGCCAACGCCGATGTCGTAGCGGACTTGCCCGAATGGCGCAGCCGACGGCGCGACCCCTGCGGGATCACGCTGAATCGCCAGCCAGCCGGCGCTCAGTGAGATGGTCTGCCCCGCCTTGACGTCTTCGTAGGGGCTTTGCGACGGACGGTGTCCCACTTGCGCGTGCAACACCGTGGGCAACGCGGTCAGCGCACTGGCCAACAGCATACACGACAACCGCACGGCGGCCGACGAAGGAAGCGAGGTCATTCAGGAGAGAGCGGAAGGAGAAAGATCGCGCAGGTCGCGACCGGTCATTTCGGGTGGACACGTCAGGCCCAACAGGCGCAAGGCGGTCGGACCAACATCGCACAATGCACCGCCACTGCGCAGGGGTACCTCTGCATCAGGATCAATCACCACCAGGGGAACCGGGTTCGTGGTGTGCGCCGTGTGCGGCGCTCCGGTCACGGGGTCGACCATGACATCGGCATTGCCGTGATCGGCCGTGATGATCAACCGCGCGTTTCCAATGCGCGCCGCGTCGAGAATCCGACCCAAACACGCATCTACCGTTTCGACCGCCTTGATGGTAGCGGGAATTGATCCGGTGTGTCCAACCATGTCGGCGTTCGCGAAGTTGCACAGCACGAAGTCGTGCGAACCCGTGGCCAGCGCCTCACACAGGATGTCGCACACACCCGAGGCACTCATCTCGGGCTGCAAGTCGTACGTTGCGACCTTGGGGCTGGGGACCATGCGACGTTCTTCGCCCGGAAACGGCGCGTCGTGGCCGCCATTGAAGAAGAAGGTGACGTGCGGATACTTCTCGGTCTCGGCCGTACGCAACTGCGTGAGTCCCGCGTCGCTGATCACCTGTCCCACCAAGTGCTGCATCGACTGCGGTTCGAACGCCACCGGAAAATGCAGCGCGTCATCGTACCGGGTCATCGTCACGACATCTACCGACGGTCGTGCACCCGTGTCGAAACCGGTGAAGTCAGGCGCCGCCAGGGCGCGCATCGTCTGGCGCATGCGATCAGACCGAAAGTTGAAGCACACGATCACGTCGCCATCGTGCACCGGTGCCAGCGGCCGGTCGTGCGCGTCGACCATCACCATGGGGGGCACAAACTCATCGGTAATATTCGCGTCATACGCGACCTGCACCGCAGCCAACGCATCCGATGCATGCGGCCCAATCCCGGAAATCGCCGCGCGGTACCAGGCGCCCGTCCGCTCCCAGCGATGGTCTCGATCCATACCAAAATACCGACCCGAGAGCGACGCGAGCTGCGCTTTCCCGTCAATGGCGACCAGTGTCTCACGCAGAAACTCAAGACCGCTCCTGGGTGGCGTGTCGCGCCCGTCAAGCATGCCGTGGACCACCACCCGCCGTACGCGCTCCCGCTCCGCCAGCGACACCAACGCGAAAAGATGTTGATCGAGGGCATGCACGCCGCCATTGCCTAACAGGCCCACCAGGTGCAATGTGCTACTACGCTCACGCGCGAGTCGGCAGGCCCGCACCAAATTCTCATTGGTAAAGAAATGTCCGTTCTCTATGGCAGCGCCAATGCGCACCAGGTCCTGCATCACCACGCGACCGGCGCCAAGATTCAGGTGACCCACCTCACTATTGCCCATCTGGCCAGCCGGAAGACCGACCGCATGCCCCGATGCACGCAACCGCGTTTTCGATGGCGTGCTCCAGATCGCGTTCCAGTGCGGCGTGTGGGCCAGCAGGATTGCGTTGGCGTCGCGCTCTTCGCGATACCCCCAGCCATCGAGAATGATCAGCGCGACAGGACGTACGGTGCGAGCGGGCATCCGTGCAGGAAGAGAGGAAGCAACGACCATTCGTGGGCGGAAATCTACCGCCTCACTCGGGACGAAACCAACAACTCTACACCGTGAAACGACGGATACCGCGAACCATCATCCTGGCGCTCATGCTGCTGGGGCTCGCTGCAGTCGACGGATTCCTCCTGTACAAGCGCTCACGCTATCGCGAGGAAACCACTCGTCTCCGCGCCGGAATGTCGTCGCTTGAGCGCGATCGGGCCGACGCGATCATCGCCGCCGAAAATGATCGAACGGCGCTCATGCTGCAGTTGGCGCGTCGCCAATCGTTCCGGGATGACGCGCTGCACCTCGCCGTCAATAGCGAATCGTCCTACGTGGCGCTCGACCGCGGCGGTGTGCGATTGCGTGTGATGCCGGCCCAGTTCGGCGCCGAGCAACGCGTCGGCGTACCCCCCGATACGCTCTGGGTTGCCGTCCCGCGAGGCATGCGAACCGTGGAACGTCGGCTGACGGTGACCGATCGATTCGATCTGCCGACATGGCTGTGGGCCGATCGCGGATTGCCCGTGCCAACGGCCCGCTGGGAAAGTGGCTGGACCGGCGCCGATGCCGTCGTCACAACCGGCGGCACGCTGATCTACGCGCTGCCCGCGACCGGCCCCTTAGCCGACAGCACTTATGTGATGCCCGGTGCGGTGCGCCTCAGTCCGTCCGATCTGGAAGCGATACGCGCCAACGTCACATTGGGGATGCGGGTGTACTTCTTCTGATTGGTACCACTCTACCGCCCAACAGCGCCGTCTTCGCGCGCTGGCGTCTGACTCGCCGAATCCTGATGGTC
This sequence comes from Gemmatimonadaceae bacterium, assembly GCA_031364015.1. Lineage (GTDB taxonomy): Bacteria > Gemmatimonadota > Gemmatimonadetes > Gemmatimonadales > Gemmatimonadaceae > Gemmatimonas. The sequence goes on along the minus strand of JANLVM010000593.1, from coordinate 228 downwards.
GCAGTGCTCGTGGTCGGCGCGCTGACCGCATGGTTCGTCGTCACCACGCTGCGTCTTCGTTTCGCCCGCGATGTCGCCCGCCTGGTGTTCAACGACAACAGTGAGGCCCTTGAGCAAGCGCGGTTGGAAGCCGGACTGGGAGACGACAGCCTGCGTCTGGCGCTCGCGCAACTCCCCGAGACACCGCCGCGTGATCAACCCGCCATCATTGTCTCCATCGCCGAACGA
>JANLVM010000573.1:0-2102 GCA_031364015.1 Gemmatimonadaceae bacterium | reverse complement strand
GCCGTGTACTTCTTCCCCAACGCACAATCGGTCCCCACGGTCGCCACGCGCATGCCGGTCCGTTTCCGACCAGTGGCGGCCGGAAACGTCGCGTCGGTATGACGCACATCGAGCAGTCGCACCCGGTGCCGGGTCGCCAGTTCAACCAGCGACGGAAACGACGTCAGCCGCGTATGCATGCCGCTCACAACGTCGAGTCCACACACGATCGCCGACTCAAGGTCTGGCAGCCACGAGGTGGGCAACTTCCCGCCAACCGAGGCAATCCCGATCACCAGACTACCGGCGCCTTGCGTCGCCGCGTCCTGCGGTGACAGGCGTGGAAGACCGACACTCACCGTCGCGGTTGGAAGACTCCACTCACCCAGAACGTCCGCGCGACACCAGTCGCGCAATCCACAGGCGGTTTTGGCGTCAGTCGGGACGTGCGCATCGCCCAAATACAGCAGGTACGGCTTGCGGAGCTGATGCATCGGCGGCTATTGCACCGTCTTCACGCCCAACGTGAATCGCGAAATCCATTCGTACTCGCGTTTCATGCGATCCATCTGATGATAGTACTCTGACAAGCCGTGACCTTCCCGCGGATAGAACACCAGTTCCGTCGTCTTCCCACGATCCTTCAGGGCGCGATAGAACTCCATCGGCTGTCCGATCGGCACACGCTCGTCGTTCCCCCCATGCAGGATGAGCAGCGGCGTGGTGATTCTGTCGCTGTAACTGATCGCCGAACGCTCGAGGTAGTACTTGACCGATGGATTGATAATCGAACCGTCGTACTGCGGCATACCATTGAAGAACGTATTGATATAGCCGGAAATGTCCGTCGTGCCGGCCATTGAGAGTAGCGAGGGCAGTCCAGCCCCCATCATCGCGGCCTTGAAGCGTCCGGTCTGTGAAATCACCCACGAGGTCATGTATCCGCCGTAGCTCCATCCTTCAAACGCCATGCGCGTCGAATCGACGACGCCGGTTCGGATCAATTCGTCCACGCCAGTCATGATGTCGCGATAGTCGCCGCCGCCCCAATCAGGGATATTGCCACGCATCCACTTTTCTCCATATCCCGTCGAGCCGCGCGGGTTTGGATAGAACACCGCCCATCCCCGTGACGCCCAGGACTGCCCCGGACCGCCGCCACCCTTGAAGCCGTTGGTGTGGGCAGCGGTAGGACCGCCGTGCGCCGACACGATTAGGGGCACTTTCGCGCCACGCGTGTAACCAACCGGCTTGAGCAGGATGCCTTCGACGCTCGATCCATCCTTGCTCTTCCAGCTGATCACTTCCGATTCGCCAAGCGCCACCTCGGACAGCCAGGGGTTGGTATTCGTAATGCGCGTCGGTGCGCCGACGGCGACATTTTGCACGTAGACTTCGGCAGGCCAGTTCGGGGTGTCAAACACGAACGCCAACTTTGAACCATCCTTGCTGGTCGACACACCGCTCGCCACCACGTCCTTGGTGAGCTTCGTGTACGATTTGGTGGCGAGGGTGTAGGCGTAGAGGCTCTGCCACACACGATCGCTGGCGCTAAACCACAAACGCGTGCCATCGGGCGACCACATCGGCTGTCCCGCACTGACGTCAAACGTCGGCGTGGCGTGATCCGTCGCTGTGCGCGAGGCGATATCCCATGTCACGAGATGCGCATTGCGAATCGTGCGCGGCATAATGCCGTCCTTGTGCGCTTTCCACTCGTGACTGTTCGTGGTGAACGCCAGCGACTTGCCATCCGGCGAGAACTGCGGCGTGCTCTCCACGTCGTGCGTGTTGCTCAGCGCGTCAAGGTGCTGCGTGCTGATCGCCACCACGTACGCATCGCGCCGCTCGTCGCGAATCAGCGTGGTCGGCGACGCACTGAAGGCCAGCTGCGTGCCGTCCGGCGCCCACGACGGCGCCCCCCGGACCGTGAATGGACCGCTGGTGACCTTGGTCGACGCCTTGGTGTCGAGCGTTACCACCCACAGTTGATTGAGCCGCATATCGCCTTCGAACACTCTCGGATCATCACGGCGACGGAGCTTCGCTTCGTGCTCACGCGACATCGTGTCGGGGGTGATATACGCAATGCGCTTGCCATCGGGCGACCATGCATACGCTAC